>NZ_JBFRFD010000418.1:0-3374 GCF_052114645.1 Arthrobacter sp. 2YAF22_2 | reverse complement strand
TCACCGGTCCGCCTCGGAAGGAGCCAATGTCCATGATCAAGAGCCCCGACGAGATCGCCCTGATGCGCGAGGCCGGACGGGTGGTGGCGAACACGCTGGCGCTGGTGCGCGAGGCAGCCGACGTCGGCGTGACGCTGAAGGAGCTCGACGGCGTTGCCGCACAGGCGATTGCCGCGGCCGGCGCCACTCCGGCGTTTCTTGACTACCGCCCCCGCTGGGCCTCCGTGCCGTTCCCGGGCGTCATCTGCACAAGTGTCAACGATGCGGTGGTGCACGGCATCCCCAACGACTACCGGCTTGCGGACGGCGACCTGCTGAGCGTGGACTGCGGCGCGTTCCTGGCGGGCTGGTGCGGGGACGCCGCCATCAGTTTCATCGTGGGCACGGCCGATCCGGTGGACCAGGCGCTGATCGATGCCACGGACCAGGCCCTGGCACGGGGGATCGAGGCGGCGCGGATCGGCAACAAGATGGGTGACGTGGCTTATGCGATCGGCGGGGCCGCTCGCCGGGCCGGCTACGGTCTGCTGGCGGACCATGGCGGCCACGGTATCGGCAGGACTATGCACGCGGACCCGCACGTGCCCAACGACGGCCGGCCGGGCCGGGGGATCAAGCTGACCGAGGGGCTGGTCATTGCGATCGAGCCCATGCTGATCCTCGGCCGCAAGGACGACTACTACCACGACGACGACGAGTGGACCCTCCGCTCGGCCAACGGACGCCGGGCAGCCCACAGCGAGCACACCGTCGCGATCACCGCCGACGGTCCGGTCATCCTGACGTTGCCGTAGCGGACCCGGGACCTGCGGGCGGACGGGGCCGTGGGGCGGCCGGGGCCGTCCCCGTCAGGGCGTCAGCGCTGCCGCGCCGCCTGGCCGGCCAGCCGGAGACGCTGACGGTGGGTTGCGAGCCGCAACTGAATGATGCGGGCCGCGCCCGCGATGGCGACCAGGATGCCGCCGCCAACAGCGGCGATGAAAAGGGCGATGCCGAGCGGGACTGCCCCTTCGAGGCCAAAGAACTTCACCTGGACGTATTCCTGGTTCTGGAGGATGAAGACGATGAGCAGGACCAACACCACCAGCGCGCTGGCCACCGCGGCCCACACCATTCCCGCGCGGGTAACGCGGCGGGGTTCCGGTTCCGGCGTCGGCGCTGCCGTGGGCGTTTCGGGGGTCGCGGCGCGGGGGGCTTCCCCGGCCGGTGCCAGTGTGCCGCCCGGCGGGCTGGTGAGGGGAGGGGTGCTCCCACCTGGGCCAGCGGTGTCGTAGCCCCCGTCGATGTACGCGGCCGGGGCCTCAGCCGTGACCGGGGGAGGCGTGGTCGCGGCATCGTTGGGATCCTGGGGATCGAATCCGCGGGGTGTCTGGGTCATGGCGGCCGTACCTTTCGGTTGCGGGCCGGGCACAGGCTTTCCCTGGGCCGCGGCTGTCATCTCAATACTAAGCGTGCTTATGACCAATGGTGCGTGCGGGAGTGGCACGTTGCCGCGAAATGAGGCATGGGGGTCCGGCGAAACGTGCGGCTGTTGGCACCGGGCGGGCGACGGTATAGCGTCACTCCAAAGGGACGCCCTGGCGGGCCGTCCGGCAGGGAGGCGCAGCTGTGACTATCGTCGACAACGCTGTTTACGTGGACGGACACCGGACCGCGGACCCCGAAGACCTGGATGAGACGTACTTCATCCTGCGACAGCGCCAGGGGATGGCCTGGATCGGGCTGTACCGCCCGGACGCTCCGGAGCTCCGCTCGGTGGCCGAGGAATTTGACCTGAACCATCTGGCCGTGGAGGACGCGCTCGCCGGCCATCAGCGCGCCAAGCTTGAACACTACGGCGACACCCTCTTTCTCGTGCTTCGGCCTGCCCGCTACCTGGACGAGGTGGAGAAAGTCCAGTTCGGCGAGATCCACGTCTTCTCCGGCCCCGATTTTGTGGTCACCGTCCGCCACGCGGAGTCGCCGGACCTGGCACGGGTGCGCCGCCGGATGGAATCCGAGCCCGAGTTCCTGGCGCTCGGGCCGGACGCTGTGCTGTACGCCATCCTGGACCAGGTGGTAGACGAATACGAGCCGGTCGCGGCCGGTCTGGAGAACGACGTCGACGAGATCGAGGATGAACTCTTCGCCGCCGATCCCGGCGTCACCCGCCGGATCTATGAACTCTCGCGGCAGGTGATCACGTTCCAGCGCGCGACGGCGCCGCTGGCGGCCATCTTACAGGCGCTCCGGGCGGGCAGCCCCGGCAGGGTGCCCGGGCCGGACTTACAGGACCACTTCCGGGACGTCTTGGACCATGTGTTGCGTCTCAGCGAACGGATCGCGGCATTCCGGGCCCTGCTCCAGAACGCGCTCGCGGTCAACGCCGCCCTTGTGGCACAACGGCAGAACGACGAAATGAAGCTGCTGACGGAATCGAGCATCGCCCAGAACGAACAGACCAAGCGGATCTCGTCGTGGGCCGCCATTCTTTTCGCCCCCACGCTCATCGCGTCGATCTACGGGATGAACTTCCGTCTGATGCCCGAACTCGATTGGCCGTTCGGGTACCCGATGGCGATGGGGCTGATGGTGGTGATGGGGTTGGTTTTGTACGTGATCTTCCGACACAACAAGTGGATCTGAGCGGCGTGCTTCCCAGTGGACGTGGGGGAGCGTCCGAACCGAACGAGAGCGGCTGAAGGGGCGGCTCCGGCCGGCGGATGATCCGCGGCCAGAGCCGCACGCGGTGCCCCAGGAGGGAATCGAACCCCCGACCGGCGGATTAGAAGGCCGCTGCTCTATCCCCTGAGCTACTGGGGCAATCTGGCGTGCCGCCCAGCTTCTGCCGGGAGCGCCTCAAGAAGTTTACAGTGCCGGCGGCGTGCTGCCTGTCAGTGGCGTCCGGGCATTTTCCACTCCCCGCCCCCCGCCCGCCGTGGCGGCCTCGGTTTTCCACATAGGCAAGTCCCGCCCTCGCGGCGCTTCCGCCCCGGCGGGAAGCTGGGAATGCCTGCTAGGGCACGACCAATCGAGACAGGACAACCCCATGAATGACAGCATTACGGTCCGCGGCTTCGTTGCCACGGAGATCAAGACCTCAACGACGCCGGGTGGCGTCGCCACGGCGTCCTTCCGGCTGGGTTCCACCGGGCGGCGCTTTGACCGCGCCGCGAACGCCTGGGTGGACGGCAACACCAACTGGTTCACGGTGCAGGGATACCGTCAACTGGCCGGAAACATGGGCTGCAGCATCAAGAAGGGCCAGCGCGTCATCATCGTCGGCCGGCTCAAGATGCRCAGCTGGGAAAAGGAGGGCCGCGTCTATCACGTGGCTGAGATCGACGCGGAGTCTGTCGGCCACGACCTGATGTGGGGCTCGGCCAACTTCACAC
>NZ_JBFRFD010000417.1:0-3381 GCF_052114645.1 Arthrobacter sp. 2YAF22_2 | reverse complement strand
GTGGAAAACCAGATCAACGCCGCCGGCAAGCACGTCGTGATCCCGCGGGACCTGCCGATCCCGGGCCGCCAACTCGACGGCGTGCACTTCGCGATGGACTACCTCGTCCCGTCCAACCGGGTGGTGGCCGGCGAGACGGTGGAAAACCAGATCAACGCCGCCGGCAAGCACGTCGTGATCCTTGGCGGCGGCGACACCGGCGCGGACTGCCTCGGTACCGCCCACCGCCACCAGGCAGCGTCGGTAACCACGTTGGCGATCGGCAAGCAGCCGTCCGCCGAGCGGGCCGCGCACCAGCCTTGGCCGACGTTCCCGACCTTGTTCGAGGTGGCCAGCGCCCACGAGGAAGGCGGCGAACGCACGTACCTCGCGTCCACCGTCGAGTTCGTCGGCGAGAACGGCAAACTGACCGGCGTGAAGGTGGCCGAGACCGAATTTGTCGACGGGAAGCGGCTGCCTAAGCCTGGTACCGAGCGGATCATCCCCGCGGACCTCGTGTTCCTGTCCCTGGGCTTCACCGGCGCGGAGCCGGCCGGGATCACCGAGCAGGTCAGCGCCGAGTTCGACGGACGCGGGAACGTGGCGCGGGACGGCCACTACATGACCAACACCGAAGGCGTATTTGTCGCGGGCGACGCCGGCCGCGGCCAGTCCCTGATCGTCTGGGCCATCGCCGAGGGCCGCGCCTGCGCCGCCGCGGTGGACAAGTTCCTGATGGGCAGCACTATTCTTCCGGCGCCCGTAGCGCCCACGGACCGGGCGATCGCCGTCCTGTAGTCCGGTCCGGCCCCTCCGTGGGCCGGACCGGGACACCGGCCGTTCTTCCCCGCGACACCTCGAAACGTTCAACAGACAACTAGGGTAGGCATATGAGACGCGCAAAAATTGTGGCCACTTTCGGACCGGCGATCGCGAGCTTCGAGAACACGCTTGCCGTGCTCGAGGCCGGGGTCGACGTGGCCCGGATGAACATGAGCCACGGAGACTACACCGTGCACGACAACACGTACGAGAACGTCCGCAAGGCGGCCGGGCAGCTCGGCAAGCCGGTCGCCATCATGGCCGACCTGCAGGGGCCGAAGATCCGCCTCGGCCGGTTCGTCGACGGCCCGTACCTGCTTGCCGTCGGTGACACCTTCACGATCACCACCGAGGACGTGCCGGGCACCAAGGACATCTGCTCGACGACGCTCAAGACCCTGACCGAGGACGTCAACCCGGGCGACGCGCTGCTGATCGACGACGGCAAGGTGGCCCTGCGCGCGCTGGAGGTCGACGACGTCAAGGTCGTCGCCACCGTGACGGTGGGAGGCTACGTGTCCAACAACAAGGGCATCAACCTGCCCGGCGTCGCCGTGAACGTGCCTGCGCTGAGCGAAAAGGACGAGGATGATCTGCGCTGGGCGATGCGCCGCGGCGTGGACATGGTCGCGCTGTCCTTCGTCCGTGACGCGTCGGACATCGACCGCGTGCACGAAATCATGGATGAAGAGGGCCGCCGGGTGCCGGTCATCGCCAAGATCGAGAAGCCGCAGGCCGTGGACCAGCTTCCCGAGATCATCGACGCCTTTGACGCGATCATGGTGGCCCGTGGCGACCTGGGCGTGGAACTTCCGCTCGAGGAAGTGCCGATCGTGCAGAAGCGCGCCATCGAGCTGGCCCGCCGCTGGGCCAAGCCGGTTATCGTGGCCACGCAGGTGCTCGAATCGATGATCGAGAACCCGCGTCCGACCCGCGCCGAGGCCTCCGACTGCGCCAACGCCGTGCTCGACGGCGCCGACGCGGTAATGCTCTCCGGCGAGACCAGCGTGGGCAAGTACCCGATCGAAACCGTCAAGGTGATGGCCCGGATCATTGAATCCACCGAGGTCCACGGCCTGGAGCGCGTCCCGCCGCTGGGGACCAAGCCTAAGACCCGCGGCGGCGCCATCACCCGTGCCGCCGTCGAGATCGCCGACCAGCTGGAAGCGAAGTACATCTGTACCTTCACCCAGTCCGGTGACTCCGCTCGCCGGCTCTCGCGGCTGCGCCCGATCCGGCCGGTCTTCGCGTTCACCCCGATGGAGCATGTCTGGAACCAGCAGGCACTGACCTGGGGCATCCAGCCGGTGCTGGTCCCGATGGTGGGCCACACCGACRAGATGACCGCCCAGGTGGACCGCAGCCTGCTGGAAATGGATCTCGTGGAAGATGGCGACCTGGTGGTCATCGCGGCCGGTTCGCCTCCCGGAAAGGCCGGTTCCACGAACATGCTGAAGGTCCACCGCGTCGGCGACCTCGCCGACGCCGGCAGCCATGGCGAGGCCGTCGTGGCCAAGGACAAGCTCGGTCCCTGGCCGGAAAAGAAGAAGAAGAACAACAAGGTCTAGTTCGTCCTCGCAGACGACAAAGGGAGGGTCCCGCCGCGTGAAGTCCAGCGGCGGGACCCTCCTTTTTTCGTTGTGCAGTTGTTCCGGTGGCTTGTTGGCCGGGGGTTAGTTGACCTGGTTGATGATGGTCTCGGCAACCTCGCGCATGCTCAGGCGGCGGTCCATCGAGGTCTTCTGGATCCAGCGGAAGGCTTCCGGCTCCGTCAGGCCCATCTTGGTGGTGAGCAGGCTCTTGGCGCGCTCCACGAGCTTGCGGGTGGCGAACTGCTCCTGCAGGTCGCTGACCTCGTTCTCGAGGGCCTTGATTTCCTCGTGGCGGGACAAAGCGATCTCAATGGCCGGAATCAGGTCCGCCGGGGTGAAGGGCTTGACCACGTAGGCCATGGCGCCGGCGTCCCGGGCCCGCTCGACGAGCTCCTTCTGGCTGAATGCGGTCAGCAGTACCACCGGGGCGATCCGGGCCTTGACGATCTTCTCCGCGGCGGAGATGCCGTCCATTACGGGCATCTTGACGTCCATCAGGACGAGGTCCGGCTTCAATTCCTCGGCGAGCTGCACGGCCTTCTCACCGTTGTCCGCTTCGCCTACGACGTCGTAGCCCTCGCCGCGCAGGATCTCGATGATGTCGAGGCGGATGAGGGTCTCATCCTCGGCGACAACGACGCGGCGCGCCGGCTGGGAAGTGGGGCTTGACTCCGTCTGTTCTGACACGGGAACTCCTTGGAAAGGTACGGCGGGAACTAGACCATCATAGGGTTTGCCCGCTGGTGTACTGGGGGCCGGTTGGGATCGATGCGGCGTCACTGGCGCGATTCTGGAATTCAGCCTATCTGCATGTAGAGTAATTTCGCGCACCGGAAGCGATCGCGTTGCTCACAACACCAGTGGGCAGCGAACATCACAACCGGTGTACTCCGCGCCCGAGTGGCGGAATTGGCAGACGCGCCGCACTCAAAATGCGGTATCGAAAGGTGTGTGGGTTCGAGTCCCACCTCGGGCACAGTGTTTCCGC
>NZ_JBFRFD010000416.1:0-3391 GCF_052114645.1 Arthrobacter sp. 2YAF22_2 | reverse complement strand
GCGCCGTGCAACCCCGGCCGGCGCCGGGCTTTTCCGCGCGCCGCCGCCGTTTCGCTTCCACGGCGCACTGCGGAATTATGGAACTATGACGCCAGCCGAGGACTCGACCCCCCGCCCGGACTCCAGCCAACGCGACTCTGACCCACGGGGCTCTGACCCACGCGACTCTGACCAACGCGACGACTCCGCACTGCCCGGTTATGCTGCGCCGGGACTCTCCGCGCCTCCCGCCTCGGCCGCCGTCACGCAGGGGTCAGCCATCGCTGCGCCCCGTGCCGCGCGGCCGGCCCGGAGTGACCGTTCCCTGGACGAGGACATCCCCTACGGCGTACGGATCGCGGCGTCATGGGCTTGGCGGCTGGGCCTCATCCTGGTCGTGGCCGGGGCACTGATCTGGCTGCTCAGCAAGATCAGCTTCCTCATCATCCCGGTGATGGTCGCCGCGCTCCTGGCCGGCCTGCTCAGCCCGGTCACGCGCTGGCTCCGCCGCCGCAGGCTACCCAACGGCGCCGCGGTGGCCCTCACCGTACTCGGCTTCGTCGGGGTCATCGCCGCGGCGCTGGCCCTGGTTGGACGCCAACTCAGCGCCGGTTTCGGGGAACTCTGGAGCCAGGCGCTCGAAGGCGTGCAGCAGGTCCAGGGCTGGCTCGCCGAGGGCCCCCTGCACCTGACGGCCGCCCAGATCGACACCTACATCCAGGAGGGCACGTCTGCGCTGCAGAACAACAGCAGCAGCATCCTCAACGGAGCCCTGACCTTCGGCAGCACCGCGGGGCACTTCGCAGCCGGGCTCCTGCTGGCCATGTTTGTCTTGATCTTCTTCCTGCTCCAGGGCGAGCAGATCTGGGCCTTCCTGGTCAGGCTGATGCCCCGGAAGGCCCGTCCGGCCGTCTACGGCGCCGGGCGGCGCGGCTGGACTTCGATGGTCAGCTATGCCCGGATTCAAATGTTCGTCGCCTTTGTGGACGCGGTCGGAATCGGCGTCGGCGCCGCCATCATCGGGGTTCCGCTGGCCCTGCCGCTCGGCGTGCTGGTGTTCATTGGCTCATTCATCCCCGTGGTCGGCGCGCTGGTGACCGGAGCCGTCGCGGTACTGCTGGCGCTCGTCGCCAACGGCCTGGTCAACGCGCTGTTCATGCTCGGCATCGTGTTGCTGGTCCAGCAGCTGGAAAGCCACATCCTGCAGCCCCTGGTGATGGGCAAGGCGGTGTCACTGCATCCGGTGGCCGTCATCCTGTCGGTGGCCGCGGGCTCCTATTTGGCCGGCATCCCGGGCGCGCTGTTCTCTGTGCCGATCCTCGCCGTAGCAAACTCGGCCGTTCGATACATTGCGGGCAGAACGTGGGAACATGATGAAGAGCTGGCACCCGCAAGCCCGCAGGGAGTCCCTGCACTTGCCGGAGCCGGCGAGGACCCGCGCCCCCGGGAGGTCCACCTCCCAGGCGCCGACGCCGAAACCCCCTAAGGAGATCAGTTCGTGAATACCCTCGAGAGCCTGCCCGTCACGCTGGACGATGTCCTGGAGGCGCAGAAGCTGCTCGACGGAATTATTACCCGGACCCCGGTGGAGTCGTCCCGCGCACTGGGCGCCATCGCGGGCGGCGAGGTCTACTTCAAATGCGAGAACCTGCAGCGCGCCGGTTCCTTCAAGGTGCGCGGCGCCTACGTGCGGATGGCCAAGCTCTCCGCCGGGGAGAAAAAGCGCGGCGTCGTCGCGGCCTCGGCCGGCAATCACGCCCAGGGCGTCGCTGTCGCGGCCAAGGCCCTCGGCATCAAGGCCCGCATCTACATGCCGCTGGGCGTCGCGCTGCCCAAGCTGGCCGCGACGCGCAGCCATGGCGCCGAAGTCGTGTTGCACGGCCACAACGTGGATGAGGCGCTCGCCGAGGCCAAGCGCTACGCGGACGAATCCGGAGCGGTGTTTGTCCACCCCTTCGACGACGTCGACATCGTCGCGGGGCAGGGCACCGTCGGGCTGGAAATCCTCGAGCAGATCCCCAACGTGGACACCATCCTGATGGGCGTCGGCGGCGGAGGGCTGCTGGCCGGCGTGGCCGTGGCGGTGAAAGCCAGGGCCAAGGAGCTCGGCCGGGAAATCCGGATCATCGGCGTGCAGGCCGAGAACGCCGCCGCCTACCCGCCGTCGCTCGCCGCGGACGCACTCGTGCCGCTCAAGCGCGTTTCCACGATGGCGGACGGCATCGCCGTGGGCCGGCCCGGCCAGCTGCCGTTCAGCATCATCCGCGAACTGGTCGACGACGTCGTCACGGTCAGCGAGGACGCGCTGGCGCGCGCGCTGATCTTCCTGCTGGAACGGGCCAAAATGGTCGTCGAACCGGCCGGTGCCGTGGGCGTGGCCGCGCTGATGGAAGGCAAGATCGAAAACCCCGGAACCACCGCCATCGTGCTCTCCGGCGGCAACATCGACCCGATGCTGATGCTCAAAGTCATCCAGCGCGGCCTCTCCGCCGCCGGCCGCTATATGACGGTGCGGATGATGCTGGACGACCGGCCCGGCTCGCTGGCCACCATCGCCCGGATCATCGCCGAAAACGATGCCAACGTAACTGGGCTGGACCACACCCGCGTGGGCGGCTCGATCAGCATGGGCGACGTCTCCATCACCGTCAACCTGGAAACCAAGGGCCACGAGCACTGCGAGCAGGTCCTCGGCGCGCTCCGGGCCGAGGGTTTCCAGCCGATCGTCGTGCACTAGGCGGCCGGAGTGCTTGACGCCTTCAGGGGGGAACGGCGCCGGGGCCCGACCGCCGCCCTGGCCCGCCAGGGTCTGTTGGTGGTGGGCTCGTTCGTGCTGTTGCTCTACGCGATCGAGATCCTCAACACGCTGATGCTGCACTCGCTCAACGGCGTCTTCGGGCTGCGGCCGCGGACGCCCGGCGGGCTACTGGATATCCTGACCTTTCCGCTGCTGCACGCGAACCTCGCCCACCTGCTGTCGAACACCCTGCCCTTGATCATCTTCGGCTTCCTGGTCTTCCTGTCCGGCCTGCGGGTCTTCGTTACCGCCGTGGCCTCCAGCTGGCTCGGTTCGGGTGTGGTCGTGTGGCTGATCGGCGGCCTAAACGTCACGGTGGGGGCTTCGGGGCTGGTCTTCGGACTCTTCGCATTCCTGCTGGTGCGCGGCTTCTTCAACCGGAACTGGGGCCAGATCCTGCTTTCCGTCGTGCTGTTCCTGGCCTACGGCGGCATCCTCTTCGGGGTGCTACCCACCGTCGCGGGCTACGTTTCGTGGCAGGCCCACCTGGGCGGGGCCGGCGGCGGCGTTCTGGCGGCACTGATGCTCAGCCGCCGCCGGCCGCGGTCCGGAACGTCCGGCCCCGCGGCGCCCTAGGCGGGGTCAGCACCAAGTTCTGAGCCGTCCTTAAACGCC
>NZ_JBFRFD010000415.1:0-3393 GCF_052114645.1 Arthrobacter sp. 2YAF22_2 | reverse complement strand
GCACGGCCCAGGGTCGTGGACCTGGGCACTGGCTCCGGCGCGATTGCGGGCTCGATCGCGTACGAGGTCCCCGGCGCCGAGGTCCACGCCGTGGAGTTCAGCGAGTTCGCCCACGCCTGGGCGGCCAAGAACCTCCTGCCGCTTGGCGTCCAGCTGGTGCGCGGCGATCTGCGCACCGCACTGCCTGAACTTAACGGCAGCTTCGACGTCGTCGTGTCCAATCCGCCCTACATCCCCGCCGAAGCGGTCCCCAACGAACCTGAAGTGGCGCTGCACGACCCGCCCGAGGCGCTGTACGGCGGGGGAGCGGACGGAATGGAACTTCCGACGGCGGCAGCGGCTTCCGCCGCCCGGCTGCTGGCCCCCGGGGGCTACTTCGTGATGGAGCACGCCGAGGTCCAGGCAGGCTGGATCGCCGCGATGCTGGAGCGCTCCGGACTCTGGACCGGCGTGGCAACGCACCTGGACCTCAACGGCCGGGAACGCGCCACCAGCGCCGTGCGTCGAACCGAACCACACCAGCACTGATGAAAGGATAGGCCAGTGACGACTAGCTACGATTGCGCGGACGCCGAACAGCGTGCCGCCGGACTCGAACACGCCCAGCGGGCCATCCGCGAACACAAGTGCGTGGTCCTCCCCACCGACACCGTGTACGGCATCGCCGCGGACGCGTTCTCCCCGCAGGCCGTGACGCTGTTGCTGGCCGCCAAGGGCCGCAGCCGGAAGATGCCGCCGCCGGTGCTGATTCCGCGGCTGAATGCCCTCGACGGCCTCGCCACCGATGTCCCGGCCGAGGCCCGCCGCCTGGCCGAGGCGTTCTGGCCCGGGGGCCTGACGCTCATCCTGCATGCCCAGCCCTCGCTGGACTGGGACCTGGGCGAGACCAGGGGCACCGTGGCCCTGCGCCTCCCGGCCGACGACGTGGCCCAGGACCTGCTCACCCTGACCGGGCCGTTGGCGGTGTCCTCCGCCAACCGGACCGGCCAGGCGGCCGCGCAGAGCGCCGCCGGGGCCGAGGCGCAACTGGCGGAGTCGGTGGAGGTCTACCTTGAGGGCGGCCACCGGCCGGTCGAAGGAGACGGGGCCGAGCCGTCCACCATTATCGATGCCACCGCCCTGCCGCTGCGCGTGGTCCGCCAGGGCGCTATCAGCCTGGAGCGGCTGCGTGAGGTGGTGCCAGGCGTGCTCGGCGCCGGCGAAGAGGCACCCGGGACCGGTGCGGAACCCGATGCCCCCGACGAATCCCCAAGGAACTGACATGCAGCCCAAAGTCGCCGTCGCGGCAGTAACTTTTGACCGCCACGAGGAGCTCGCCCTGCTGCTGAAGGGGCTGGCCGAGCAGACCGCACCGATCCACTCGATCGCCTTGGTGGACTCCGGCACCGTCCCGGCCACCGACGTCGTCACGTCCGGGGGAGCGGACAACATCAACTACCTGCGGTCCGAGGCGAACCTCGGCGGGGCCGGCGGCTTTGCGTACGCGATCCTTGCGGCGATGGCGAGCGGCGCCGAATGGATCTGGATGATGGACGACGACGGCCATCCCGAGGACGCCAGCTGCCTCGCCGAGCTGCTGAAGACCGCCGGCGAGCACCAACTCGACATCGTGAGCCCGCTGGTGGCCGCCACGGCCGACCCGAACCGGCTGTCCTTCAACTTCAGGATCAACGGCCTGCTCACCAACGACCGCTCGCGGCTGGCACCGATGGGCTACCTCCCGGACATGGTGCACTTCTTCAACGGCGCGCTGATCCGGACCGAGGTGTTCTACAAGATCGGCATCCCGGATGTGAAGTTCTTCATCCGCGGAGACGAAGTCGACTTCCTCTCGCGCGTGAAGAAGGCCGGCCTGAAATACGGCACGCTCGCCACGGTGGCTGTCCAGCACCCCGCCACCTGGACCGAGATGAAGCCGGTCTTCGGCGGGTTCATCACGCCGGTCATCCCCGAGGGCGAGTTCAAACGCTACTGCTACTTCCGCAACCGGGGCTACCTGACCCGCAAGTACCGGAACCTGCGCTGGTTCGGTGCGGACATCATCGGCTTCCCGTACTACTTCCTGAAGACCGGGGACCTCAAAGGCCTGGCGCACTGGTTCCGCGCCTACTCCACCGGTTTCCGCGGCAAGGGCTTCGGCTCACCCGCGGAACTGATGTCCGCCAACAGCTAGGCCGCCGTGGAAGACCTGTACGCCGTCGTCGTCACCTATAACCGTGCCGACTTTTTGGACAATCTGCTCAAATCCTTTGCCCGGCTCGACACCGGTCCCGCCAGGATCATCGTGGTGGACAACGCCAGCAGCGACCACACGGCCGACGTCGTGTCCCAGGCGCGCACTGCCGGCGGCCCGCCGATCGTGTACGAGCGGCTGAGCGAGAACGTCGGCGGTGCAGGCGGATTCTCCCGCGGCGTGGAATTGGCGCTGGAATCAGGTGCGGGCTGGCTGTGGCTGATGGACGACGACGTCGAGGTCCTCCCCGGCGCGGTGGATGCGCTGGAGAAGTTCACGCAGGATTACTCCTGCATCATCGGCCGCCGGTACGACGCCAACGGCAACCCCTTCTTCTGGCAGCACCACTTTGTCGAGGCGCTGGGCGTCTTCCTCCCGGTTTCGCGCGATGTTTTCCGGCATTCGGAGGTCTTCCGCACCAACGTGGGAAATTTCGAAGGCATGCTGATCAAGGCCTCGGTGGCCCGGACCATCGGGCTGCCGGATCCGCGCTTCTTCATCACCTGGGACGACGCGATCTACGGCTGGCTCGCAGCGCTGCAAACCCCGGTGGTCTACGTTAACGCGTTCGTCATCAAGAAGGTCCGGGCGCAGCGCCAGGTGGACCTGGGGCTGCGCCATCTCAACGATTCGTCTGACCTGAGCCGCCGTTACGTGATGCGGAACCGCGGGCACGTCGCCCAGTACCTGAGGGCCCACGGCAGGTTCCACCAGGCCGGTTTCGGCGCCGGGACGGCCCTGACGTTCCTGAAGGAAATCGCCCGGCTCATCCTTGTCGAACGGACCTTGAAGGGGACTGGCGCACTCTGGCAGGGGTGGCGGGAATCGCGCGCGATCCTGGCCGACCGCGGCTGGGAACCCATGCCCGCGCTGCCGGATTGACGCCCGGCCGGGGCCGCAGACCAAGGCTGCTGAGGCTGAAGCGATTACTATCGTTCTAGGCCCCGACGCCGTCCGACAGTCTTGCGGCGGGGAATTTTGTGAATCAGGCGGATGGCCGCCGTGGTACTGGAAGTCGGTTGCAAGCTCTGTTGATTACGAAATCTGAAACGCGCGATGCCGCGGCAGCCCGGGACGAGAAGCCCGCCCTCTGGATCTGGATCCAGCTCTTCCTCGACTCCATGTCGTGGGTGGTGGCGATCGTCCTGGCCTTGCTGCTG
>NZ_JBFRFD010000414.1:0-3420 GCF_052114645.1 Arthrobacter sp. 2YAF22_2 | reverse complement strand
CCTAGTTACAGAAGGGCGCCCACGGGTCACTTTAACTCGGTCCGACGCTCACTAACATCGCCGGGTGGGGCCAGTTTCAACTGCCCTTCCGGGGCCAAAAATACTTGACACAACCACCCCAGGTTCCACCCGTCCACCAGGTGGCACAAGGCCCCGCCAGCGATGCTCAACGACGAGTATGCGCTGGAAATCTGGTGAGAACACCCACACATCAGCAGCCAATGGGCGCGGATCCGCTCGCCAAGTGAACTGGAACCACGCCAGGAGCCCATCTTCGGCTACGTGCGCGATGGACACGTCACGGATGGCCGCATCAACACCCCGCTCGTCGTGCAGTGCCGGCACCTGGTCCGGAGTAAGGGGGTGGAACCCCGAGGGTGTTGTCGGGTCGTCTGCGTGGATGTTCGGTGAGGACACCGTCCAACCGTACGTCGTGAGTTCCTCCGCTGTGTCCGGTAAAGGATCCTCCACTGGACAATGCGATGCCCGAATTGGAGTCCGTTTACGGCTGGGTGTGACGCTGATTCTCAGGTGTCTTGGGGTCGCTTCGAGCATGGAATCCCAGAACTGATCGGTTGCGACCACTCTCCTCGCTGTCCCACGGGCCGCGGGTAGACAAAGCCAGCATTGCGACGCCTGCCAAGATAAGCCACAAATAGCTCCAGGACGCGGCGACCGCCCCTCGAAGGATTCCGCTCATTACGGCGAAGGCACCGACAGCGAATAGGAGTCGCGTTGCCTGCCAACCGAACAATCCCTGACTGCGTCTCATTCATCCACTCTACGTGCAGCGCTAGCTCCTTCGGCGGCACTGATTCCGCGGCGAAGGGCGCACCTCCCGACGGCATTCCGTAATACCGTTCGCTTTCCGGCAGCGTCTTTCCTCAGCGGTCCCAGTGCAGAGGGCCTCTAACATTCGGTGCAGACGACATTCGAAATTGACATATGTGACGGTGCCCGGTGAGGGATCGGCTAACGGACATCCGCTCGAGTCATCGAACCGGCCACCGGATCACGACTGCGCTGACCGCGATGCATGATTGATTCTGGCCCTGTGATGCCTCGGTACGCGAGGCAGCGAGGGGCCCGATGCGGACCGCTGCAGCTCATAGCCCTTCTGGGATTTGTTGAGCAAACCATTTCCTGAAGGCGGTCAGATCGTGCAGAAGTGGTTTGGTGATGCCGAAGAACGACGCTCCGATGCGCCAACCGGTCTTGCACTCGACGGGAAGAACGAGGAATGCGATCGAATGCGCGCCCCGAAGACGCGGTCTCGACCCTTGCACCAGCTCCTGAACGACCCACGGCCTGAAGGTTGGCGAGGTGGGGCCGCCCCATTCACCGCCGTTCCCGTCGGCCTGGGCTGCGACCCAGCCGATTGCGTCGCGGAGCAGCGTTTCGGCCACCCGCCCCAACTCCGGTTCGTGCACCAGAGGCCCGTAATAGTCGATAGGTCCGGTAACCCCGCGCAGCACCGCCGCGCCGAAGATGGTCGTCCACCACGAGCTCCACTGAGCGGAAACCTCGTCGCGGTCCGCCGTGACAAGCTGCTCGGGCGCGATGGCAGGTGCGATCCGGCAGCCGGGAGATCCACCCAGTCCCGGATCGAGCCCTAGCCGATCTCGGATGTACAGGGCGATGCCGAGCGCCTGCGGCTCGAAGAATGCCGTCTCAAGCTTCAAAGGCCGGAACAACGCCATGCTCGCACCCTACGCTTAGCCCGAATAAAAGCAACAGAGCGCGTTGACTCTCTAATAGGTGGTGGCTGGCCTGGTGTCTGGCTGGCAGGATGGCTGCCAGTCCTGCTGGACGTGACTCTCGTTGACTCTGACCCGGTCCCGGTGTCTTTTTTATGACCTGTCCGTTCGGCGGGGCTGGCGCCGGCCTGTCCTCTTCCGATGGCTTGATAGAAGGTCGTCCAGGGTGCCACCTGTGACTCATTAGAGAGCTGCCTCGAAAGAACCCTTCCAGGCCGGCGCCAGTTCACGGCATCTGCTTCCGGAAAGGAAAGACCCGCAATGACTATCGTTGCAGAAGAGTATGGCCACGTCATGGGCGTCGACACACATGCCAGGACCCACACCTACGCGATCGTGGACACCTCTACCGGTGTCTGCACGGCAACCGAATCGTTCCCCACCACGGCAGCTGCCATCTGTCGTGCCATCGCCTGGTTGAAGCGGAACACGAACGGCAACGTGCTTGCCGCGGTTGAGGGGACTTCGTCCTACGGGGCCGGGCTGACCCGTGCCCTGAAGACGGCCGGTATCCCCGCGCGGAGGTGAAGCCACCGCGACGGGAAGCCCGGGCCGGTGTCGGCAAGTCCGATCCGATTGACGCGCTGGAAGCTGCCCGGCAGGTTCTGCACCGGCAAGCGGAGCGTCTCGCGGTGCCGCGTGCCGACGGGCTCCGCGCGGCTCTTCGCGTGTTGTTGACCGGCCGCAGGGGCCTGGACACACGGCGCACCGCTGACCGCAACGCCCTCAACGCGCTGGTGCGCACCACCAACCTCGGCGTTGATGCCCGTAGGGCGCTCACCGGTGCCCAAGTCACGATGATCGCCGGCTGGGGAGAGCGCGTCTCCGATACGGTAGACGTGCAGATCGCCCGCCAGGAAGCCGCCCGGCTGGCGGCCGCGGTCAAGGACGCAGACAGGCACCTGCGCCGCATGAAAGCCCAGCTGAAGGAACTCGTCGAGCAGCTCGCCCCGGGATTCCTGACCCGCCCGGGCATTGGGCCGGTCACCGCAGCGGTCATCCTCTGCGCGTACTCGCACCACGGCCGGATACGCTCCGAAGCCGCCTTCGCAGCCCTTGCCGGCGTTTCCCCGCTGCCCGCATCCTCCGGAAACACTGTGAGGCACCGGCTGAACCGCCACGGTGACCGGCAGCTGAACATGGCCCTGGACATCATCGTGAAAGTCCGCATGGTCCACGATGAGACCACCAGACTCTACGCAGCACGCCGAACCGGTGAAGGCCGCACCTATCGGGAAATCAAACGTGTCCTGAAACGCTACACAGCCCGCGCCATCTTCCGCGAGCTGCAGACCCTTCTTACTTGACAGACATCATAGAAGGGTCTCTAAAAAACCTCCGCGTACTTCGCCATCGACGCTGAGGATTTGTGGGCGGGCCCGGCCGGCGGCGTGGGAGGAATCGGCAAAATCGTAACCAGTCGGTCGCCGTCGATGCAGTCCACAATGCGGCACGAATACTTGCGCCTTGTCGTGCCCATGACTACCGGTGGAAAAGTGGTTTTACCTGCCCTTGCTCTGCTCGGGATTGGGCAGGGACCCCAGGCAAGCCGTCTCGGTGCTTGCTACTAGCCATCCTCGTCGTGGCCGGTAGAAGTTCCCTCAACGGGACAACCAGAGTCAGGCAGTGACTCCGGCATACGCGGCCGCGTTGACTGTGAATC
>NZ_JBFRFD010000413.1:0-3431 GCF_052114645.1 Arthrobacter sp. 2YAF22_2 | reverse complement strand
AGGTCCTAGCGAGACCGATACTTCGAGCGGAACGGTTCATCCCCCAATTACCGTGCAGGAACCGCCCCAACTCCAGAATGGCTTCGCCGCCATTGACAGGCAAGGGGGCTTAAGTCCCTTGCCCCCGGCGTGGGCGCGCAGGTCCGGGAGCCGTGAGGAGGCAGTGACCGGTGGGGTGGTAGTTGCTGGCTGCTAATCGTGCTTCTAGCCTGTCCCTATGCCGAAAAACGCCCCTCCCCCCGCCCGCCGGGACGTCGCGCTCGCCTCGGTCCGACAACCCGGCCAAAATATGCTTTGTGACATTTTCATTACGGACGGCGTCGTTGCACGGATTGTGCCGGCGGGTTCAGAAGCCGGTCCGGCGCTGCGCGGTGCAGAGGTGGTGGACCTCGGTGGCCGCTTCGTGATTCCGGGGCTGTGGGACGAGCATGTCCACATGACGCAGTGGGCCCTGGCCGCCGACCGAATCGATGTGTCCGGCGCCGCCTCCGCCCTGGAGGCCGCCGCCGTCGTGCGCTCTCAGCTGGGGAGCCAGCGCGCTGACGGTCCGACGCTCGTGGCAGTGGGATTCCGGGACGCCGTCTGGGGAGACATGCCCAGTCTTGAACTGCTCGACGGCGCCACCGGCGGCGTCGCGACGGCGCTGGTCAGCCACGATCTGCACTGTGTGTGGCTCAATAGCGCGGCTGCCGCGCGCTACGGCGTCCCCGTGGGCGCTGACGGCCTGCTCCGCGAGGATCCGGCGTTTGAACTGACCCGGGAACTGGGGCGGCTGCCCGACGACGCGGTCGACGCCCTGGTCAGCGGCGCTGGACGGGCAGCCGCCGCACGCGGCGTCGTCGGAATCGTGGACTTTGAAATGGTCTGGAACCGGGACCCCTGGCTGCGCCGAATCGTGGCGGGCTTCGACTCCGTCCGGGTGGACGCCGGGGTTTACCCCCAGGATCTGGACCGGGCCGCCGGGGAGGGCCTGCGGACCGGCCAACTGGTGCCCGGGAGCGGTGGACTTCTGCGGGTAGGGCCGTTGAAGGTGCTGATCGACGGGTCCCTGAACACGCGCACGGCGTTTTGCGTCGACCCCTACCCGAACGGCGGACACGGGCTGCTGACAGTGGGCGAGGCGGAACTGCTGGAGCTGCTGCTGCGGGCCCGCGAAACCGGGTTCGTCCCGGCGGTGCACGCAATCGGCGACGGCGCCAACGAAGTGGCGCTGAACGCGTTCGCGGCAGCCGGGATTGCGGGCAGGGTCGAGCATGCCCAGTTTGTCCGGCAGCAGGACTTTGCCCGGTTCGGCGGACTGGGCCTCACGGCCAGCGTGCAGCCCGCCCATGCACTCGATGACCGCGACGCCGCCGACTCCAATTGGCCGGGCCGGACGGAGCGGGCGTTCCCGCTGCGCTCCCTGCTCGACGCCGGAGCCACGCTGGCGCTTGGCTCCGACGCGCCGGTGGCGCCGTTGGAACCCTGGACCGCGATGTCCGCCGCCACCACCCGGGCGCGCGGGGACGGGCGCGCGCCGTGGCACCCGGAACAGGTGCTTACCCGGCAGGAGGCGCTGGCGGCGTCGTCGCGAGGGCGGCGCCGGATTCGCGTCGGCGACCCGGCCGACGTCGTCGTGCTCGACGCCGACCCGCTGGCTGTTTCGGACGCCGAGTTTGCCGCGATGCCGGTGGCCGCGACGCTGCTGGCAGGACGGTTCACGCACGGGGCCGGGATCTAGCGTTAAGGGTTTACCCGCCTGTCCTGTCAGTTGCCTTTGACCCGGGCCTGGACCAAGTTGGCGAACGGCAACCGGCCGTACTCCTCCACGAACGCGGCGTGATACCCGGCTTCGGCCAGAGTGAGCTGGTCAACCGGCAGCTCTTTCCAGGCGATGACCAGCTTCTTCGCGCCGGCCAGCTGCCAGACCAGCCGGCCGTCCCAGTGGCCCGGCGGCTTGCCCGCGCCAAAGTCAACGAACTCCTGGATCTGCCGGCGAAGCCCGCGGTTACCCTTGCTCCCGGGCCCGGCCTTGCCCAGGTACACGACGTCGGCGCCGTCGACCCATTCGTCGTCGAGCACATCCGCCTTCAGGGTGGGGTCCTTCTTCTTGAACACGCCCGCGGTGCTTTTGGCGAGGAAATGCGGCCGGAGGTTTAGGGGTCCCGGGCTCTCGGGCCGCAGCACCGCGAAGATCCCGGGCTTCTGCGGAATCCGGTTGATGTCCAGCTCCGCGAGCGGCCGGAACCCGGTGAACCCGTCCTGTTTCAGTGACTGTCGGTTGATCGGCATGGGTTCCTTGGCTCTGGAGTCGTTCCTGCGAAGCCGACGAATTTGCGGCTTCCTCAATTGTCGGTGGTCACGAGGACACTTTAAGTGTGGACGACAAGCAGGGGGTCCGGAGCGGCTTCCAAACCAGCGCTGCAGGCCCGGACCGCCRTGACCTTCGATCGGCTCCAGCGCCGTGAACAGGCCGACGCCGGGGTCCCCGCAGAGCAGTTAGGCGCGGGTATCGGGGCGCAGCTCGATGTAGGGAACGAGAGCGGCGTCCCGCGGACGCCGTCGGGCTCTTTATCCGAGCGGCACCTGCACGGGCTTGAACCTAAATGGGCCGCCACAAGCGGGCCCGTAAGGGTGCTCCCCGGTCGATTCCGATTCGATCGGCAGGACGYGGGAGACGCGGGCGCCCGACGTGCTGGTCGCCTCCACGGAGACGGACGTGACGCTAGCGGGCGGGGTCAGGTACGGCGCCGACTGCGGCACCAGCCATTTTCCGTCCGGTCCCGCCGTCACCGGCTGAGGGGTGCAGCCGTCCCCGAAGCAGGCAGCCACGGACGTCGGCTGCGTGGGGAAGACAAGCTCTACCGGGCCCACATACGTGTAGCCGACAGCCGGGCACGCCACCGGCACTCCCGGAATGTGCCCCGACAACAACGGCACTGCCAGCAGGGCGGCGAGCGCAGCCACGGCGAGCATGATGATCCCCCGAGGCTTCATGATGCGAGCCTAACCCCAGAATCCGCGGGAGTCTCGTCCCAGTCACGGCCAGCCGGCCAACCGGCAAAGGGATCGGACCACCGGACCTACTGCATGCAGAACCTGCAGGTACCTTCGCGATCTCGCTACGAGACGGCTCGGACATTTGCATGTCCAGAACGACCCGGCTTCATCAGTGGTTACCTGCAGGCGCGTTTTAAGCGTACGCCGGCCCAGAGGCCCCTGCCTAGTGGTCCAAGGGTCCCGCGACGGCCCGCAAAACGTCCCCCGGCGCGAAAGCGTAGAGTGGAGCGAGACGCCTGATTCTGGACGCCGAGTGCTGAGGGAGAAATCGTGACGATTGACTGGGACGAAAAAAAGGCTCTGCTGCAGGAACCTAACATCGCGGCCGTGACGCAACTTTGCGACGAACTGATGGAGAAGAAGCCAGGGTCCGTGGTCCCCTACATCGACCC
>NZ_JBFRFD010000412.1:0-3435 GCF_052114645.1 Arthrobacter sp. 2YAF22_2 | reverse complement strand
GAGTTATGACACACAGCTTTTATCCTCAACGAGTATGGACTGCCATCGCCGCAGGCTCAACGACCATTCGCGCAGAGCGCGTCTGCAAAAATGCACAGYCGACGACGCCGCCAGCTAGCCGAAGAAGCTCTCCCGCAGCTGATCGCTGAGTTGGCCGATCTCGGTCAGGAAGCCGTCATGGCCGATCGGAGCCTCGATCACATGCACCGAAACGTCTCCCGGCAGGGCGTCGGCGAGTTCACGGGACTGGGCCGGGAAGTACAGCCGGTCCGAGTCCACGGCGGCCACGAGGAACTCAGCGGTGGCCCTTGAGAGGGCCTTCCTAAGGCTTCCGCGGCCGCGGCTGATGTCGTGGCTCATTAGCGCCTCGGTGATGGCGATGTAGCTGTTGGCATCGAAGCGGCGCACGAGTTTGTTGCCCTGGTGGTCCAGGTAGCTCTCCACCTGGTAGCGGCCCCGGCCGGCCAGCGACCCGGCTTCGAGCGGGGTCTCGGCCGCCTGCGGCTTCCGCCCGAAGCGGCCGTCCAGTTCGGCGGCGGAACGGTAGGTGATGTGGGCGATCCGGCGGGCCAGGGCCAGACCGGCATGCGGTTCCGGGCCGCCGTAGTAGTCGCCGCCGTTGAAGTTGGGGTCCTGGCGGATGGCCAGGGTCTGGGCCTGGGCGAACGCAATCTGCTCGGCCGTGCTGCTGGCCCCCACCGAGATCACGGCGCAACGCCGGACCCGTTCCGGGTAACTGACCGCCCATTCGAGGGCGCGCGCTCCCCCGAGGGAACCGCCCAGTACGGCGTGCCAGCTGCCGATCCCCAGGGCGTCCGCGAGGCGGGCCTCGGCGGCGGTGCTGTCCCGGAGGGTGACCAGCGGGAAGCGCGAGCCCCAGGGCCTGCCGTCCGGTGCCRGCGTCGAGGGCCCGGTGGAGCCGTAGCAGCCACCAAGGATATTGATAGAAACCACGAAGTACCGGTCCGTGTCCACGGGCGCGCCGCGGCCAGCCAGCTGCTCCCACCAGCCCGGTTCCTCGCCGGCACCCCGGGTGACATGGGCGTCTCCGGTCAGGGCGTGCTCGATCAAGACCGCGTTGGAGGCGTCAGCATTGAGCGTTCCCCAGGTCTCGTAGGCGAGCGTGACATCCGGCAGGGTGGCGCCGGATTCAAGGGCCAGGGAGCCGATCCGGTGGAGGCGCACCGTCCCGTCCGGGACGGACGCGGCCCCTGTGCCTTTCGTCGTTTGGTGGCCCGTCACGTCATGGCCCGTCGCTTCGCGGCTGGTTGCTGTGCTGTCGGGTGCACCCGTGCGGGCGGCGGCAATCGTCATGTGCGGACCTATCTTTGCGCTTGCCCGCCGTCAGCTGACCGACAGGCCAGGTCTTCACCCGGGGCACCCCGCCGCAGGAGGAGGGTTGCCGGCCAGCAAGCCGGGGCTGTCGCTGGCACTCATGACCTGCCCMGAGTCTACGAAACACGGCCGGGCAAGCGCGAAGATTGTGACGGCTGTGTGACCTCAGGCGGTTTTGGCCGCCCGGAAGCCGGCGTCAAGGTCAGCGATGATGTCGTCGATGTGTTCCAGCCCCACTGACAGCCGGACCAGGCCGGGGTTCACCCCGGCAACCGTCTGCTGTTCGGGCGAGAGCTGGCTGTGCGTGGTCGACGCCGGGTGGATGACCAGGGACCGCACGTCACCGATGTTCGCCACGTGGGAATGGAGTTCGAGGGCATCGACGAAACGTTTGCCGGCCTCCGCTCCGCCGGCGATGTTGAAGGCCACGACGGCGCCGGTACCCTTCGGGCCGTACTTGCGCCCGCGCTCGTACCAGGGGCTGGACGGCAGTCCGGCGTAGGCGACGGATTCGACGTCGTCCCTTGCCTCCAGCCATTCGGCCACCTTGACGGYGTTGGCGACATGCCGCTCCACCCTCAGGCTCAGCGTCTCGATGCCCTGGGCGATGAGGAAGGCGTTGAACGGCGAGACGGCCGAGCCGAGGTCGCGCAGCAGCTGGACGCGGGCCTTGAGGATGAAGGAGAGGTTTGCGCCCAGCGCCCCGTCGGCCCCGAGGTCGCGGGCGTAGACCAGGCCGTTATACGTGGGGTCCGGGGTGTTGAAGCCGGGGAAGCGCTCGGGGTCCTTGCCGAAGTCGAAGTTGCCGGAGTCCACGATCACGCCGCCGATCGCGGTGCCGTGGCCGCCAAGGTACTTGGTGGCCGAATGGACCACGACATCGGCGCCCCACTCGATCGGCCGGATCAGGTAGGGGGTGGAGAGCGTGTTGTCCACGATCAGCGGTACCCCGGCCCGGTGGGCCACGTCTGCGACGCCTTCGAGGTCCAGCACGTCCTGCCGCGGGTTGGAGACCACCTCGCCGAAGAACAGCTTGGTGTTCGGCTGCACGGCGTCCCGCCACTGTTCCAGGTTGTCCGGGTCTTCCACAAAGGTCACCGAGATGCCGAACTTCTTCAGTGTGTGCGCCAGCAGGTTGTAGGTGCCGCCATACAGGCTGGGGCTGGCGACCACGTGGTCCCCGGCTTCGGCGATGTTGAGGATGGCGAAGGTTTCGGCGRCCTGCCCCGAACTCAGGAGGAGTGCGCCGAGGCCGCCTTCAAGGCTCGCGACCCGCTGCTCCACCGCATCCTGGGTGGGGTTGCCGATCCGGGTGTAGATGGGGGCGAGTTCGGCGAGGGCGAAGCGGTTGGCCGCGCTTTCCGCACTGGGGAAGACGAACGACGTCGTCTGGTAGATCGGGAGCGCCCGGGCTCCGGTGGCTGAATCCGGCTCCTGGCCGGCGTGGATCTGGCGGGTTTCAAAGGACCAGGCGTTGGACATTGGAGAGCTCCTTGTGACTGGGCACAGGCCGTCCGTGGCCCTGGGGCCCGGCCGGCTCTGGCGCCGCGCTTGCCTTCCGGCGGACGCCGGTTGGCCAGGTCTTCACCCGGGGCACCCCACCGCGCAGGAGGGTTGCCGGCCAGCAAGCCGGGGCTCGATGCTGGCGCTCATGACCTGGCTTCAGTCTAGGAAGGCCCCCGGGCGTCTGGATAGCTTTATGACGAAGATGAAGCCGCGCCCCACGTGCAGCCCCGCCAAGCGCCCGCGGGCGCCGGAAAGTGGTGCCGCCCCGGGCTGACGCCAGTCGCCCTCGGCCCGCGAAAATGACATCCCATCACGGTTAGGATGCCCTAAGCTGAGAGCCCCATCACAAAGTGCCAAGATGATGGCATGCGCATGGATCACGTCTCTTACGCCTGTGAACAAGATGGCTTGGCTGCCACCACCAAACGTATTGCGACCGCCCTCGGTGTCGAAGCCGTCAAGGGCGGGGTACACCCCCGTTTCGGGACCCGCAACATGATTATTCCGCTCGCCGGACACAAGTACCTGGAGGTCGTGGAGGTCCTTGACCACCCCGCTTCGGACAAGGCCCCGTTCGGCCAGGCCGTACGCGCC
>NZ_JBFRFD010000411.1:0-3437 GCF_052114645.1 Arthrobacter sp. 2YAF22_2 | reverse complement strand
GGTCAACGAGGACGCCTGCGCGGCGGCACTGGCCGCCTCGACCGACCCCACCGACCTGATCTTCGTGCGCCTCGTGCAGGGCCACCCGGGCGAGGCTGCCGACCTACTAGCCGAGGCCCGCTACAAGGACCCGGACTCCTTCCGGCTGCGGATGTTCGAGGCGGAGGTCCTGCGGGTATCGCACCGCTTCGACCGCGCCGTTGAGCTCTACCGCCAGCTCCTGGCCGAAGCCCACGGCACCCCGGCTGAGGCCGTGGTCCGGCAGCACCTCGGCCGGTCCTATTTCGCCGCCGGCAACATTGCCGCCGCCGTCGAATCCTTCGCCAAGGCGCTGGATCTGCGCGTCGCGGACTCCGCTGACGCCGCCCTGATCTACTCCTCGACCGTGGCGCTGCAGCGCGCCCGGAACGTCCTCGACCTCGCCTGCTGATTGCCCCGTCCGGCGGCCCGTCCGGCAGCAGGCCGGCGGAACCGGTAGAATAGTTTTTGGATTTTTGATAAATACGCGCTGGCAGGCCCGACCGGCATGCCTGCCTGGCATAAGCGGCTGGCGGCTTGAAACCAGCGGACAAAGAAACCAGAGGATATTGTGGCAACGACTAACGACATCAAGAATGGAACCGTGCTGAAGCTTGAGGGCCAGCTCTGGAACATCATCGAGTTCCAGCACGTGAAGCCCGGCAAGGGTGGTGCGTTTGTCCGCACCAAGATGCGCAACGTGATGTCGGGCAAGGTCGTCGACAAGACCTTCAACGCCGGCCTCAAGATCGAGACCGCCACGGTTGACCGCCGCGATTACCAGTACTTGTACCAGGACGGCGCCGACTTCGTGTTCATGGACACCTCGGACTTCGACCAGCTCACCGTCCCCGGCGCAACCGTCGGCGACGCCACCAACTTCATGCTCGAGAACCAGATGGTRAACATCGCCATCCACGAGGGCAACCCGCTTTACATCGAACTGCCGCCGAGCGTCGTGCTGGAAATCACCTACACCGAACCCGGCCTGCAGGGTGACCGCTCCTCTGCCGGTACCAAGCCCGCCACCCTGGAGACCGGCTACGAGATCCAGGTGCCGCTGTTCGTCGAGAACAACACCAAGGTCAAGGTCGACACCCGCGACGGCAGCTACCTTGGCCGGGTCAACGACTAGTGAGCGCCCGCGGTAAGGCCCGCAACCGGGCCCTGGATGTTCTCTTTGAGGCGGAGCAACGCTCCGCTTCAGCCTTCGATGTGCTGCGCTCCCGTCGCGAACAGACGGATCAAATCATCAACCCCTACACCCTGGAGATCGTCGAGGGCGTCGTCTCCCACCAGGCGGCGATCGACGAGTTCCTCGAAACCTATTCGCAGGGCTGGTCGCTGGAGCGCATGCCCTCGGTGGACCGCATCATCCTGCGGATCGGAACCTGGGAGCTGCTCTACAACGACGACGTCCCGGACGGCGTCGCCGTGAGCGAGGCCGTCGCGCTGGCCAAAACGCTTTCCACGGACGAGTCGCCGTCATTCATCAACGGCTTGCTGGGCCGTCTGCAGCAGCTGAAGCCGTCGCTGCTGGCCTGACAGATCGCGCCACAGGCAACATCGGGGCCGGTGGCCGCCTTCGGGCGGGCACCGGCCCCTGCGCTTGACCGCCCAAACCGGACCGGATGTGACGGACGCCGCCCTATCCGGACGGGGAGTCGCGGCGGCCCCTGTGGTAATTTGGAGGCGCAAATAATCCTTTTTTAATTCCGTCCCGTGAGGCGGGGAAAGGGGAGACGAGCGTTGACTTCTGTCCCAGAAGCACCGGTTCCGGCCAAGGTCCAGCTCAGCAGGGTTGTCCTCAACCAGGCTGATATCGACCGTGCACTCACTCGTATCGCCCATGAGATCCTCGAGTCCAACAAGGGCTCCCAGGACCTGGTCCTGCTTGGCATTCCGCGGCGCGGCTATCCGCTCGCTGTCCGGCTCGCGGCCAAGATCGCCGCCGCCGATCCCACCGTGGATCCTGCCGCGATTGTGGGCCAGCTGGATGTCACCATGTTCCGCGATGACCTCTCCCACCAGGCCACCCGGCCGCCCTACCCCACCCAGTTGCCCCGCACCGGGATCGACAACAAGGTGGTGGTGCTGATCGACGACGTCCTCTACTCCGGCCGCACCATCCGCGCCGCGCTGGACGCGCTCATCGACCTGGGCCGCCCCCGGATCGTCCGCCTCGCAGTCCTGATCGACCGGGGCCACCGCGAGCTGCCGATCCGCGCCGACCACGTCGGGAAAAACCTCCCCACCTCTTCCGCGGAGAAAGTCCGCGTCCGGCTCGAAGAAACCGACTCGGCCGCCGACGGTCGCGACGGTACACCCGTGAATGAAGTGGTCATCGAGGCCACCGCATGAAACACCTGCTCGCCACCGAAGACCTCGGCTACGCCGACGCGATCCGCATCCTCGATACCGCCGAAGAGATGRCAGCGGTGGGGGAGCGCGAGGTCAAGAAGCTCCCCGCGTTGCGCGGCCGCACGGTAGTGAACCTCTTCTTCGAGGACTCCACCCGCACCCGGATCTCCTTCGAAGCCGCCGCCAAGCGGCTCTCCGCGGACGTCATCAACTTCGCCGCCAAGGGTTCCTCCGTCTCCAAGGGCGAATCGCTCAAGGACACGGCCCAGACGCTCGCCGCGATGGGGGCCGACGCCGTCGTCATCCGGCACTGGGCGTCCGGAGCCCCGCACCGGCTGGCCGCGACCGACTGGATCGACGCCGCCGTCATCAACGCCGGCGACGGCACCCACGAGCACCCCACCCAGGCGCTGCTGGACGCGTTCACCATGCGCCGGCACTGGTCGAAACTCGCCGGCACCCCCTCCGCCGGCGCGGACCTGCAAGGCATGCGGGTCGCGATCGCCGGGGACGTGCTGCACTCCCGGGTCGCCCGCTCCAACGTCTGGCTGCTGCGCACCCTGGGCGCCACGGTGACCCTCGTGGCGCCGCCCACGCTGCTCCCCGTCGGCGTCGAACAATGGCCCTGCGAGGTTAGCTACGACCTCGACGAGACCCTCGCCGGCGGCGTCGATGCGATGATGATGCTCCGTGTCCAGGGCGAGCGCATGAACGCCTCCTACTTCCCGAGCACCCGCGAGTACTCGCGGCGCTGGGGCTTCGACGACAACCGCCTCCGTTCCCTTGACCGGCTGGGCCTCAAGGACACCATCATCATGCATCCGGGCCCGATGAACCGCGGGCTGGAGATTTCCGCGGCCGCCGCCGATTCGCCCCGATCCACCGTGCTGGCCCAGGTGCGCAACGGCGTTTCCATCCGGATGGCGGCCCTCTACCTGCTGCTCTCCGGGGACACCCGTGGACCTGCCGCCCCGGCCGCCGCCGCACACTCCGCCACTTCGAACAGGGAGAGCCACTGATGGCATCACAGCAACTGGAGACCGGCAGCACCGGTACCT
>NZ_JBFRFD010000410.1:0-3455 GCF_052114645.1 Arthrobacter sp. 2YAF22_2 | reverse complement strand
GATCAGGACACCCGGCAGGGCGTTGCCGCGTGGCTGGTGGCGTCCTTCGTGATCTCCGGCATCACCAAGCGCGTCGCCGCCGGCACCACCTTCTTCAAGAAGCCGCATTTCCGCTGGGTGGCGCCGGCGCTGCGCGCCCTGGACAATCAGCGGCGCGAACAGCGCGCCAACACGATCGGGTCGCTGCTCAATAGCGTCGTGAGCGTGCTCGTCGTCGTCATCACCGTGATCTATGTGCTGCAAAACCTCAATGTGAACATTGCCCCGCTCCTCACCAGCGTCGGCATTCTCGGCGTCGCCATCGGTTTCGGCGCCCAGCAGCTGATCCGCGATTTCCTGGCCGGCATCTTCATCACCATCGAAGACCAATATGGGATCGGCGACGTCATCGAGACCTCCGAAGTGGTGGGGATCGTGGAGTCCATGGGCCTGCGCATCACCCGGGTCAGGGCCGAGGACGGGACCGTCTGGTACCTGCGCAACGGCGAGATCCTGCGGGTGGGCAACCGTTCGCAGGGCACGTACGTATCACCCGACGCCCTCGCGGCCGATGACGCCGGCGTGGCACCCCAGCAAGCCGCACCCCAGCAAAAGGCCGGAGAATAGACATGACGATTTCCGCAGCCGGCGAACCGGGCCGGCCGAAGATGCTGATGCAGAACGATCCATTCAGCCAGCCCGGCTACACGGACAATTTCTATGATGCCGTGGGCGGCCACGAGACCTTCGTGAAGCTGATCGACGCCTTTTACGACGGCGTCGCCACGGATCCGCTGTTGCGCCCCATGTATCCGGAGGAGGACCTCGGACCGGCCAAGCGCCGGTTCCTGATGTTCCTGGAACAGTATTGGGGCGGCCCCACCACCTACGGGGAAGAACGCGGCCACCCAAGGCTCCGGATGCGGCACCAGCCGTTCCGCGTCACGCCCGAGGCGAAGGAGGCGTGGCTGCACCACATGCGCGTCGCGGTGGACGCCCTGGAACTGCCGCCGCTCTACGAGAGCACGCTCTGGGATTATATGGAACGCGCCGCGCTCTCGATGGTCAACAGCCCGTCAGGGGCCTGAAACCGAAGTGGAAATGGAAAGACCCCGGAGGCACTTGGGGGAATGTCTCCGGGGTCTTTCTACATCCAGAATACCCGCCCGGGTATGGCGAGGCAAGTAGGCTGGCTCGCATGGCAATTATTCATCAAGCCCAGTTGCACCCGACGAAGATGGAACTCCTGGAGGGGTGGCTGCCGCTGCAGCCATGGTTCACGGCGCACGGTGACGCCCTGAGCAAGGCCGGCTCGTTCCGGTTCGATGACCCGGAAGGCGAAGTCGGTATCGAGACGATGCTGGTCGCGGGGGCGGACACTGTCTTTCAGGTGCCCCTGACCTACCGCGGGTCTCCCCTGCACGGTGCCGAAGCGTCCTTGATCGGCACCATGGAGCACTCGGTCCTCGGCCAGAGGTGGATCTACGATGCGTGCGGCGATCCCAGCTATTTGGCCGCCCTGGCCGCCGCCATCCTGACGGGCACCCCGCAGGCCGAGCAGTATCTTGACGTCGAGGGTCGGCTCGAGGCGATGCCGGAATCCGTCGTCGTGAAGTGCACCGGACCGATAGTCGCGTCACCGCCTGATATCGGCGTCGTGACCGCCCCCGGCAGCAACAGCAGCGGTGCGGGAACCCTGGTCCGGACCGGGGACGTTGAACTGCTGGTCGTGCGGCGGCTCGAGCTGGCGGGCCCGCCTGCCGGACCGCGTGCCTTGACAGCCATGTGGGCCGGGCAACAGGCCCCGGTCAAACTCGCAGCGGCCACTGCGCCCTGACACGGGCGGATCGCTCGGCCCGACGGTCGGCCGCCGGTCGCCCGGCAGTCACCCGGCGGAATGCCTACAGTCCCGAGCCAGCCCGGACCAGGACGTGGCCACGGGGGCTGCTGAGGCGGAACCAGCGGCCCGCACGGAAGAGGCTTTGTTGGCCGTCCGCCAGGAAGCCCAGCGTCAGTGCCGCGAACGCGGCCCCCGCGGGCAGGCCTCCGGCGTCGGGCAACGGCCGTCCCCAGACAGTCGCGCGGGCGTTGTTGACGATCAGGGCGCCGGGTTTCTCCGGGATGATCGCGGCGATCTCGGTGATCCCCGCCTCTGCGCCCTGCCGCAGGCTTAGGTCCGACAGGGTGCCGAGCGACTCCCAGCCGCTGCGGGGAGCGCCGACGCCGGCCCACGATTCGGTAACGGTCACGGGCGGGACCGGAAGTGCGACGTCGTCGGCGCCCGCTCGGGCCAGGCGGTCGAGTACGGCGGAAAGCGGGACGGTCACGTCAAGCTCGGCGGGCTCGGCCAGCGCCACGGTGCGGAGCCCCAGAATGGTGGGCGTCGACTCACCCAGCAGCCGGGGGCGGAGTACGCAGACGTAGGCGGCCAGCACGGGTCCGGCGGCGCTCAGCCGGATGGCGCCGTCGTCAATGGCCCTGGCCCGCGTCGCAAAGGTGCGCAGGTCGGCGAGGTCGCGGGGATCGGTGAACTGCAGGGGCTCGATGAGGACGTCAGGCACAATCTCGACTCTACCGGTTGCGCCTCTTTTGAGCCGTGCCGGGGTGCCGTCTAGAGTCAAACCATGACTGAAGCCGACGCCGGAACGCAGGCGATGCCCCTCGAGGACCCCACCTCCTCGCTCATCCAACTCCTGGACCTCGGCGATCTGGAGGGCGCACGGACCGACGAGGACATTTTCATGGGTCCGTCGCAGAAACAGCCGCGGCAGCGTGTCTTCGGCGGCCAGGTCCTCGCGCAGTCCCTCGTGGCCGGCGGCCGCACCGTCCCGGAAGGCCGTGGCGTCCACTCCATGCACGGCTATTTCCTCCGGCCCGGCGACGCCAACAAGCCCATCACCTTCGGGGTCCAGCGGCTGCGCGACGGACGGTCCTTTTCCGCGCGCCGGGTCCACGCGTACCAGGAGGGCATGCCCATCCTGTCGATGATCGCGTCCTTCCAGGACGAGGACGAGGGAATCGAGCACCAGACCGAGATGCCGGCCGGCATACCGGGCCCGGAGTCGCTGCCGAGCACTGCCGATCTGCTCGGCAAGTACGACCACCCGGTGGCACGGCACTGGGCCTACGAGCGCCCCTTTGACATCCGCCACGTGGATCCGGCGCTGTATGTGTCCGCGACGGGGGCCAAGGAGGCCCGGAACGCCGTCTGGATGCGGACCTTCGGACCGATGCCCGATGACCCCCAGATGCACCGGGCGGCGCTGGCCTACGCGAGCGACTACACGTTGCTGGAATCCGTCCTGCGCCGGCACGGCCTCAGCTGGATCACCCCGGGAATGTCGGTCGCCAGCCTGGACCACGCCATGTGGTGGCACCGCCCCGTCCGCGTGGACGAGTGGCTGCTCTACGTCCAGGAATCCCCGAGCGCGCAGGGCGCACGCGGCCTGGCCACGGGCAAGATCTTCAGCCAGGAC
>NZ_JBFRFD010000409.1:0-3468 GCF_052114645.1 Arthrobacter sp. 2YAF22_2 | reverse complement strand
CTGATTTTTGCGGGTACTAGCCCTTGAAACGCGGGAAGGCGCTGCGTCCGGCGTAGCGTGCGGCGTCGTCGAGTTCTTCCTCGATGCGGAGCAGCTGGTTGTACTTGGCGACGCGCTCGGAGCGGGCCGGGGCACCGGTCTTGATCTGGCCCGCGTTGGTGGCAACCGCGATGTCGGCAATCGTGGTGTCCTCGGTTTCGCCGGAGCGGTGCGAGGTGATGGTCGTGTAACCGGCGCGCTGGGCCAGGGAGACGGCGTCGAGCGTTTCGGTCAGCGAGCCGATCTGGTTGACCTTGACGAGCAGCGAGTTGGCGGTCTTCGAATCGATGCCGGTCTGCAGCCGCTCCGGGTTGGTGACGAACAGATCGTCGCCCACGATCTGGACCTTGTCGCCGATCGCATCCGTGAGGGTCTTCCAGCCYTCCCAGTCGTTCTCGTCCAGCGGGTCCTCGATSGARACCAGCGGGTAGTCGGCGACCAGTTCCGCGTAGTAGGCGCTCATGTCGGCTGAGCTGAGGGTCTTGCCTTCGAACTGGTAGGCGCCGTCCTTGAAGAATTCGGAGGAGGCGACGTCGAGGGCGAGCGCGATGTCCTTGCCCGGGGTGTAACCGGCGTTCTTGATGGCTTCCTGGATCAGGTCCAGGGCCGCGCGGTTGGAGGGCAGGTTCGGTGCGAAGCCGCCCTCGTCGCCGAGGCCGGTGGCCAGGCCCTTGGACTGCAGCACCGCCTTGAGCGCGTGGTAGACCTCGACGCCCCAGCGCAGGCCCTCGGAGAAGGTTTCGGCGCCGAGCGGGACCACCATGAATTCCTGGATGTCGACGTCGGAGTCGGCGTGCGAGCCGCCGTTGAGGATGTTCATCAGCGGCACCGGCAGGACGTGGGCGTTCGGGCCGCCCAGGTACTTGTAGAGCGGCAGGTCGGCCGAGGCGGCTGCGGCGTTGGCGACGGCGAGCGAGACGCCCAGGATCGCGTTGGCGCCGAGCTTGCCCTTGTTGGGGGTGCCGTCCAGGTCGATCATGGCCTGGTCGATGCTGCGCTGGTCGGTCGCGTCGAAGCCGATCAGCGCGGGCGCGATCTGGTCGATGACGGCGTCGACGGCCTTCTGGACACCTTTACCCAGGTAACGGCCCTTGTCGCCGTCGCGGAGCTCCACGGCCTCATGCTCGCCGGTGGAGGCGCCGGAGGGAACTGCTGCGCGGCCGATCTGGCCGTCGGAGAGCAGAACTTCAACTTCTACTGTCGGGTTGCCGCGGGAATCGAGAATCTCGCGGGCGTGGATGGCATCGATAAGCGCCATGAATATGCTCCTTTGGGTGAAGCGATCTGCTGGGAATCTGACTGCTGGGAATCTAGCGGTGGATCGAGCTGAAAACCGACGTCCTCGTCGTCTCTAGCCTAGTCGAGAGTGGGCCACGTTACGGAAGGCTATCCAGTCCCCGGACGCTGCGCAGGTATCCTCCGGCGGGATGCCGCGCGATGGCGGTCTTCACGTGCCGGAACCGGGGCGTGCGTTGTGTTCGAAGCGCCGGTTGGCGGCGCGCAGGGCACGTTCGGCGTCCAGTCCGTTGCGGCGGGCGGCGGCGACAATGCCGAACAGCAGTGCGCCGAGCTCCTCCTCGGTGGCGGCTCCCGCACCGGAGGCGGGTTCAGTGGCCGGCGGCAGGCCGGCGCGGCCGGCGCGGTCCAGCAGCTTCTGTGCCCGGGCCAGCGCCGGCAGCGCGRCCGGCACGCCCTCGAACGCGTCCCGGCGTTCGGGCTTCTCGGCCTTTTTGACGGCGTCCCAGGTCAGCACGATCTCCTGCACCGTGGCCGGGAAGGAGTCCTGCAGGGAGCCGTCGGSGCGGAAGACGTGCGGATTGCGCCGGAYCATCTTSTCCYGCAGSCCSCGGGCGACGTCGTCGAAGTCAAAGGCGCCGCGCTCCTCGGCGAGCCGGGCATGCAGGACCACCTGCAGCAGGACATCGCCGAGTTCGGCCTGAAGTTCGGCGTCGCCGCCGCCGGCTTCGATGGTGTCTGCGACCTCAAAGGCCTCCTCGAGGAGGTACTCCACGAGGGATTCGTGGCTGAGGGCGCCCATCCAGGGGCAGTGGACGCGCAGCTCGGCGACTGTTCGCAACAGGTCGCCGAGCGGAGCGTCCACGGCGTTGGGGTCCTCAGCCAAGGTCGGCGTAGGCCTCGTTGATGTACTCGACCAGGGCTTCCTTTTCCTCCAGCGGCAGGAAGGCGGCCTCGGCCGCGTTCAGGGTCAGCTCGAGCAGGTCGTCCAGGTCGTAGTCGAAGGTTTCCACGAGCAGTTCGAACTCGTCCGTCAGGGTCACGCCGCTCATCAGCCGGTTGTCCGTGTTGATCGTGACGTTGAAGCCGAGCTGGTAGAGCATGTCCACCGGGTGGCTTTCGATGCCCTCACCGAAGCGGGCGATCGCGCCGGTCTGCAGGTTGGAGGACGGGCAGATTTCCAGGGCGATGCCCCGGTCCCGGACCCAGCTGGCGAGCTCGCCGAGGGTCACGAGGCCGATGTTGTCGTCGACTTCGTCACTGTCGGGGTCCGCGTCGCCGGCGCCGTCCTCGTCGAACTCGACGGTGACGTCTTCTGCGATCCGCACGCCGTGGCCCAGGCGCAGGGCCCGGCCGTCCACCAGCGCGGACTGGATGCTCTCCAGGCCGGCGGCTTCGCCGGCGTGGATGGTGGCCGGGAAATTGTGCTGGGCCAGGTAGGTGAAAGCGTCCCTGAAGCGGGACGGGAGGAAACCGTCCTCGGCGCCGGCAATATCGAAGCCCACGGCGCCCTTGTTGCRGTGCCGGACGGCAAGTTCTGCGATCTCCTGGCCGCGGTCGGCGTGCCGCATGGCCGTGATCAGCTGGCCGACCTGGATATCGCGGCCGGTCTCGGCCACGGCGTCGACGCCCGCGTCGAGGCCGGCTTGGACTGCCTCAACCGCGTCGTCCAGGGACAGGCCCTGCTGCAGGTGCTGCTCCGGGGCCCAGCGCACCTCGCCGTACACGACGCCGTCGTCCGCGAGGTCCTCGACGAATTCCTTCGCGACGCGGAACAGGCCTTCCTTGGTCTGCATGACGGCGATGGTGTGGTCGAAAGTCTCAAGGTAGCGCACCAGCGAGCCGGAGTCGGCGGATTCGCGGAACCACTCGCCCAGCGCCACCGGGTCGGTGGAGGGCAGAGTGTGGCCGGCTTGTTCGGCAAGTTCAATGATGGTGGCGGGGCGCAGGCCGCCGTCCAGATGGTCGTGAAGGGAAACCTTGGGGAGGCTCTTCAGGTCGAAGTCGAGGTCAGGGGCAGCGTCAAGATTAGTCTCAGTCACGTTCCAACCATAGGGTCGGACGGCGCCGCGCGCTACTTACGGGACGCGTCGCTGTCCGCGGTCCGGGCACCGAGCGCGGAGCCGGGCGCCGGCACCGCCCCGTCGTCCGGCACGGCGTCCGCGGGCGCCGGCTGGTCGTGCCGTCCGAGGC
>NZ_JBFRFD010000408.1:0-3468 GCF_052114645.1 Arthrobacter sp. 2YAF22_2 | reverse complement strand
GTCTGGGTCATGGTGCTGTCCCTTCCTGGGGCGGGGTGGGGTTGGGGGTCGGTGCCGGGGCGGCCCCCGGGGCTGAGCCGGCGTCGGGCGCGAGAGCCCGTTCGATGAACTGCATCATTTCCTCGAAGACTTCGTCGGGCACGTCCGGCCGGGCGCCGGCAGCGGGCTCCGCGCCTTCCTCGTCCCACAGGACCCAGCGCATGCCGATCAGCTCGCCGATGCCCATCAGGGCCCAGGCCGCGACGGTGGGATCCATTTCCCGGACCTCGCCGCTGAGCTGGGCCGCTTTGAGGCCTTCGATGTAGCCGTTGACGATCCGGGTGTAATGCAGCCGCAGGGCGCCGGGCGAGACGAATTCGGCCTGGCGGATGATCCGGTAGAGGGCCGGGTGCTGGGCGGTGAAGCGGAAGAACGCGCGGAAACCGGCCCGTTCGGCCTCCAGCCGGGTGCCCGCGCTCCTGGCCGCATCGGTCATGGCATGCCGGACCCGCCGGTTCAAGTCCTCAACCACCTCGTCGAAGATGGCCTGCTTGCCGTCGAAGTACAGATAGAAGGTGCCGAGGCCGACGCCGGCGGCCTCGGTGATCTTGACGATCGAGGCCTCGTGGTAGCCCACCGAGGCGAAGACGGACTCCGCGGCCTCCAGCAGTTTGGCCCTGGTACGCGTCCCCCGGGCGGTGCGCGGCGCGGCGCTCATGCTCGTTCTCCCGCCGCCGCGCGTGCCGCCAGGTCCTGGCGCAGCCTGCCGCGGAGGACCTTGTTCAACGCCGTGCGGGGCAGCGCCGCAACCGTCTCGATCCGCACCGGGACCTTGAAGCGGGCCAGCTGCGAGGCGCAATGCTCCAGCAGTTCCTGCTCGTCTGTGGCCATGCCGGGATGGACCACCACGAATGCCACGCCGGTTTCACCCCAGCGCTCATCCTCCACCCCGACGACGGCGGCCTGCGCCACCGCGGGATGGCCCAGCAGGGCGGCCTCGACCTCGGCCGGGGCCACGTTCTCGCCGCCGGAGATGTAGATGTCCTTTAGCCGGTCCACCACCTTGATGTACCCCTCGGCGTCGCGTTCCACCAGGTCGCCGGTGCGCAGCCAGCCGTCGGCCAGGACGGCCGCGGTGGCAACCGGGTCGCGGAAGTAGCCGGCAAACACGCCCGGTCCGCCCACCAGCAGCTCGCCGGTCGCGGCGCCGTCGAGGATTTCCCCGGTGACGGGGTCCGCCACAGCGACGGCGACGTGTGGGTACGGTTTGCCGGAGTAGCCCACCATCCGGGCGGCGTCTTCGTTGGCCAGGCACAGCACGTTCGGTGAGGCCTCCGTCAGGCCGTAGCCCTGGCTCAGCGCCACGCCCCTGCGGTGCCAGATCCGCAGCAGTGGCGCCGGCATCGGCGCGCCGCCCACCACCGCGTGGCGCAGGCTGGACAGTTCGGCGTGAGCGAAGTCCGGGTGCTCGGCCAGCATCAGGTACTGGGTGGGGACGGCCATCAGCATGGTCACACCCCGCTCTGCGATCAGCTGCAGGACCCGGCCCGGTTCGAAGCCGCGCTCCAGCACCACGGTGGCTCCGGTCCACCAGGCCAGCAGCGGCTGGATGTTCCAACCGCCCACGTGGAACTGCGGCAGCACGGCCAGTACCACGTCACTGCTGCCCATCTCGAGGGTGCGGGACAAGGAGAGGTTGTTCCAGAAGCAGTTCGAGTGGGTCAGGACGGCGGCCTTGCTGGCGCCCTCCGTGCCCGAGGTGAAGATCATCAGCAGGGCATCGTCGTCGCGCACTTCCCGGCGGGCCGCCCCCGATCCGTCAGGCGCTCCGGGCGCTGCCGGCTGCACGCGGGACGGCGTCGGGACGGACTTCTCCACGCCGCCGGGCCCGAGGGCCGCGGTCCGCGGACGGTGCGGCAACAGGGCGCAGGCTGCTGCGGCGAGGGAGTCGAGTTCGCCTTCGACCAGCAGCAGTTGGGGGTCGGCGAGCTCCAACTGGGCGGCGAGCTCCCGGGGTGAGAGCCGCCAGGACAGCGGAACCAGGACGAGTCCGGCCTTGGCGCATGCGAAGAAGGCCACCACGTGGTCGGAGCTGTTGCCGGTCAGGGTCGCGATCCGGTCGCCGATCCGGTAGCCGGCGGCCAGGAACGCGGCGGCCAGGGCCGCCGCGCGGCGTTCCAGCTCGCTGTAGAGCAGGCTGCAGCCGCGGTCGTCGATGGCCACCCGGTGCGGGGTGGCCAGGCTGCGGTCGGCGGTCCAGCGGCCCAGGGTGTGCAGGCCGTCGGATCGGGACGGGCCGGTTGCGGTGCTCATGCGGCGTCCTCCAAGATGTCGCGGGGCGTCTCCGTACCCGCGCTGCCGGCGCCCCGGATGCCTCGGCGGCGGCGCTGAGCAAGCCGCTCGGCGGTGCCGGTGATGCCGCCGGGCAGGAAAAGCACCACCAGGATGAAGAGTGTGCCGAGGATGAATAGCGGTTCGGACAACGGTACACGCAGGATGTCCGGGAGCGACTTGACGGCCTCGGAGTTGGCGAGCGTCGTCAGGCGCTGGTCCAGGATCGTGTAGAACACGCCGCCGATCACGGCTCCCCAGCGCGAGCCGACGCCGCCCAGGACCACCATCACGAGCAGCGTGATGGTGAGGTCCGCGGACATCGCGCGGGGCACCGCGCCGCTCTGCAGCAGCAGGAAGGCCATGCCGATGATGCAGACCAGGACGGCGGAGACCACGAAGATCAGCAGCTTCACCAGGTAGGGCTGCAGGCCCAGGACACGGACCCGGAGTTCGTTCTCGCGCACGGCTGCCGCGGCGTGGCCGGCCCGGGAGGACTGCACCCAGGTGACGATGACGAACACCGCCACCAGCACGGCCAGCGCCAGCCAGTACAGGTTGCGGGTGTTCACGACGCCGACCAGGAAGTCGGGCAGATTGTCGGTGCGCAGCGTCAGGCCCTCGTCGCCGCCGGTCTTGCCCTCGGGGTTGCGGCCCACAATCACCGAGCCGGCCTGGGCGAACGCGAGGGTCACCATCGCGAAGGGGATGCCGCTGACGCGCAGGCTGATGCTGCCCACCACATGGGCCAGCACGATCACGATCAGCAGGGTCAGGCCCATCGCCGGCAGCAGCGGAATGTCCAGGTTCTGCAGGATGATGGCCAGCCCGTAGACGCCGGCACCAAAGTAGAGGGCGTGCCCGAAGGAGAGCAGCCCGGCCACGCCCAGCAGCAGGTGGTAGGTCAGGGCCGCGGCCGCCATCAGCATGCACATGGCCAGCAGCTGCAGGGATCCGGGGGTGTAGCTCGGGCCGGGCAGCACGCCGGGCAGCGAGAGGTTCAGCAACGGGAGCAGGACCAGGAGCAGCAGCCCCGCCAGGCCGGCGGCCCACGCCGCGAGCCGGGAAAACCACCCCCGGGTACAACGACGCCGGGGGAGCGCCGGGCGCCACGCCCCGCGGCGGCCGCCTCCGCCCGACCGGCCGGCGGCTCGCGGC
>NZ_JBFRFD010000407.1:0-3485 GCF_052114645.1 Arthrobacter sp. 2YAF22_2 | reverse complement strand
GTGCAGCGTGATGCGGCGCAGGTCGATGTAGTAGTCAGCCTCGGCCCCGCTGGAGAGGGTGACCTTGCCACGGACGACGGCGAGCTCCTTGATCWGTTCCAGGAGGCGGGCACGGGCGGCAGCGGCGTCGGCCGCAAAGTCACTGGTGGCAGTCATGGGACCCAGTTTAGTGGCACGGCCAACCGCGTCCGGCTGACCAGCGGCCTCGAGTCGACGCCGGGGCTAAGGGTACGGCTGGGGGCGGGCTTCGGCGCGACGCGCGAACGCCGGCGCATGCTCCGGCCGCGGCCCGAAGCCGATGAGCCGGGGAATGATTCTGCGGACCGCCGGCAGGTGTCGGGCCACGAAGAGCGCAGCGGCCGGAACTCTTGTCTGTTTCCCGGCCATGACCGGACCGAAGACGGCGCGGTGCATGAGGCGCTGGGCTGACTGCACGATGACGGTGGGCAGCCGCCGTCGGCGTTCGACGGCTTGGAGGTCCGCCCTGGTGACCCGGCCGCGCAGCAGCGCGGGGGCCAGGTACTGTGCCGCCGCCGCGGCGTCCTGGATGGCGAGGTTGATGCCGACGCCGCCGGCCGGGGACATCGCATGCGCGGCGTCGCCAATACAGAGCAGGCCGTTGATATGCCACGACTGCAGCCGGTCCAAGCGCACGTCGAGCCAGTGGAGATCATCGAGCGAACCTATGGCATCAACGCGGTCTGCGAGGTCCGGGCGGAGCGCGGCGATCCGCCGTCGAAACCCCTCGACGCCCTCTGCGCGGAGTCTGGCCTCGATGCCTTTCGGGGCGAGGTATCCCATCTGGTAGTAGTCAGTACGGGTGAGGGACACCAGCGCTTCGCCGGGGCCGAACGCGGGTACCAGCCCGGCCACCTCGCCGGTTTCGGCGGGGTAGCGGGGCAACCGGAACCACCAGGTGTCGAAGGGCACCGGAAACTCCTTCGACGCCAGCCCGGCGGCGGCGCGGAGGACGGAGTGGCGGCCGTCCGTGGCGACCACGAGGTCCGCCAGGAGTTCGTCCTGCCTGCCGTCGGGGGTCCGGAGGCGGACGCCGCGGACGCGGCCCCCGTTGCGGACCAGGCCCGTGGCCGTGTGGCTCATGAGCAGTGTGAAGGACGGCTCCTCGGCGGCGGCCGCGGCCAGGAAGTTCAGGAAATCCCACTGCGGCATCATGGCGATGTAGTTGTACGGCGGCCGCAGCGAGTCGAAGTCGCCCATGGTCACCGGAGGACCCCCGGCGACCGGGAGGACGACATTCTTGAGTCGGCTCTGCGGCAGCCGGCGGAACTCTCCGCCCAGGCCCAGCTCGTCAATCAGCCGGATTGTGGACGGGTGCACCGTGTCGCCACGGAAGTCGCGCAGGAAATCTCCATGCTTCTCCAGGACCGTCACCCGCACACCGGCCCGGGCCAGCAGCAGGCCAAGCATCATGCCGGCCGGGCCGCCGCCCACCACCGCGCACCCTGTCGTCTCCATGGCCATACGCTACGCCTCCGGGGGTGCCCGCGGGAGGGGTTTTCGCGGCGGAGGCGCACCTCGCACGCCGGTGCCACGTAGGCACCGCCAGCCTCGTGCCTGCAACAGTTGAGCCCGATTGACAAGGCTGGCTAGGCTGTGAGGCATGCGTGAACTCCAGGCCAAGATCATTGAAGAAATGGGCGTGCAGCCCCGGATCGACCCGGCCGGGGAGGTGCGCAAGCGCGTCACGTTCCTGAAGGAATACCTCAAGGCGACCCACACGAAGGGGTTTGTCCTGGGTATCTCGGGCGGGCTGGATTCCTCGCTTGCCGGACGACTGGCCCAGCTGGCCGTTGAGGAACTGGCAGCCGAGGGCACGGAGGCGAACTTCGTGGCTGTGCGGCTCCCCCACGGATTCCAGCACGACGAAGAAGATGCCCAGGCGGCGCTGGACTTCATCGGCGCCACGACCGAGTGGACCTTCAACGTCGCCCCGGCGGTGGAGGGCTTCGAGGCCGAGTTCGAGAAGACGACCGGCGCGCCCGTTTCCGATTTCACCAAGGGAAACATGAAGGCCCGCTCCCGAATGATTGCCCAGTACGCCCTGGCCGGCGAGCATAACTACCTCGTCATCGGCACAGACCATGGTGCCGAATCGGTGACGGGATTCTTCACGAAATTCGGCGACGGCGGCGCGGACATACTGCCTTTGTTCGGACTCAATAAGCGCCAGAACCGCGCCCTGCTCGCCGAGCTGGGCGCCCCGGCCCGGGTCTGGGACAAGGTGCCCACCGCTGACCTGCTCGACGGTAAGCCAGGCCGCACCGACGAGGACGAGCTCGGCCTCAAGTACGACGACATCGACGACTACCTCGAAGGCCGGGACGTTGCGGACGAGGTGGCCGAGCGGATCGAGGAAAAATACCTCCGCACCCGGCACAAGCGCACGGTCCCGGTCACGCTCAGCGATACCTGGTGGATACTGTAGCCCTCCGGAAGGAACGTGATCAGTCCCGGACTTCCACGGTCCCCTTCATGCCCATGTAGTCGTGCAGGGCGCAGATGTAATCAAACTCGCCGGCCTTCGTGAAGGTCACCTTGAAGCTGCTGCCAGGCGGCATGAGGCCCGAGTTGAGGTCCCCTCCGCTGAAGTGGTCCCGGTCCCCCAACGGCGCGAGGAAATTAGCCGGTTCGGTCCCGAAAGTCACGGTATGCGGGGCACCCATGCCGTTGTTGACGAACGTCACCGACTCCCCCACCCGGATCTCGATCTTCTGCTGGACAAACCGCATCACCATTGACGTTCCGTTGTCCGTCCCGGCAATCACGGTGTGGGGGCCCGCCTGATCCCGCGCCACGTCCCACTGCCGCTCTCCGTCCCGCAGAATAGTCCGCTCGCGCTTCTCGGACTGGTGGTCGTACTGCGACTGGCTGTATGGGTATTCCGTTCCCGCCGCCCGGACATGGACCGTGCCTTTCATGGCCATGCCGTGGACCAGGCAGTAGTAGGTGAAGTCGCCTTGGTTAGCGAATGCCAGGGTGTATTTCTTGACCTGTACGAATCCGCTGTCGGACACGTTCGTCATGACGCCGGAGTTGTAATAGGAATGCCCGTCATAGTCCTTGCTGCCCATTTGGGTGACGTCGGCCGGAACGGCGGGGTTGAAGGGCTGGGTGGAATCCAGGGACTGGCCTTCCGCCAGGAACGTCACGGTATGGATCTCTGCGGAGTTGGCCCGCCAGGTGACCTTGTCACCGGCATTCACGTAAATGTTTTCCGGCAGGAACGCCATGCCCTGAATGGCCTGGTCTGAGGACTCGGACCCGACCTGGACCGTCCACGTCCTGGCGGATTTTCCGCCGTCCGCGGCGGCGGCCCCGCAGACGGATACCGGCAGCAGGATGGCGGCGGTGAAAGCAATAAGAAGGCGCAGCAGACGCGGCGCGAGATGGTTTTCTGCTTGACGAGTCATCAGACTCATTCCTTTGTAGCTGGAGGAAACAGCCGGGAAACCGGCTTTACGTGG
>NZ_JBFRFD010000406.1:0-3486 GCF_052114645.1 Arthrobacter sp. 2YAF22_2 | reverse complement strand
GGCACGGACGCTTTCCTCGGTGACCCCGGCGGCGCTGTGCGTGGCGGTGACCTCGCCTTCGGCGTCGTCCGTGACTGTCGACTCGCCGAGGCGGATGGTGGCGGTGTAAGTCTTGGAGGTCCCCACGATGTAGGTGAGCAGGCGGGTTGCCTTATTGATGCCGAGCACCAGCACGCCCGTCGCCATGGGGTCGAGGGTTCCGGCGTGGCCCACCTTTCGGGTACCGGCGATCCGCCGCATCCGTCCAACCACATCGTGGCTGGTCCAGCCTTGCGGCTTGTCCACTATCACCAGTCCAGAAAGCACGCCTCCCAGTATATCCGCGCCGGGACTGCCCCTGGCGCGGCTGTCCGCCGGGCGCCGGACGCTAGGATGGCAAACATGCCAGAGCTAGCCGCCCATGTCCGCGACGTCGCCGTCAACCAGATCCGCGAGATCACCGAAGCCGCCTGGCATACCCCCGGCGCGATCGTGCTAAGCATTGGCGAGCCGGGCTTCGCCCTCCCCCGCCATATCCTCGAAGCCGGCATGGCTTGCCTGGACCGGGACGAGACCAACTACACCCCCAATGCCGGGATTCCGGCCCTGCGGGAGGCCTTCGCGGCCAGGTTCCGTGAGCACAATGCGACGCCGGTCGGCGCGGACCGGGTGTACGTGGTCGACGGCGCGCAGCAGGGACTGCACTTCGCAATGACCCTGCTGCTCGCCCCCGGCGACGAAGTCCTGATTCCCAACCCGGGCTACCCGACGTTTGCGATGACGTCCAGCCTGCTGCACGCCGTCCCCGTACGGTATCCGCTCTACCCCGACCACGACTTCCAGCCCCGGCTCGCAGACATCGAAGCGCTCATCACGCCGCGCACCAAGGTGCTGGTCCTCAACTCGCCGTCCAACCCGCTCGGCGCGGTGCTCGGCGAAGAGCTCACCCGCAGCCTCGTGGACCTGGCCGTACGCCACGACCTCTGGATCATCTCGGACGAATGCTACGAGGCATTTACCTACGACGTCCCGCACGTCAGCCCGGCCCGGTTCGACAGCGACGTCCCCGGCGAGGCGCGGGTGTTCACCTCGCTGACCCTGTCCAAGACCTACGGGCTCACCGGGCTCCGGATCGGGGCGCTGATCTGCCCGCCCGGACTCGAGCAGCAGATGAACAACGTGATGGAGGCGATCGTTTCCTGCGTCGCCTCGCCCTCGCAGTACGCGGCCTTGGCTGCCCTGACCGGACCGCAGGACTATGTCAGCCACGCGCACGCGCATTACCGTGCCAACCGGGATGCGGCCTCGGCCGTGCTGGAAGCCAAGGGCATCCCGTTCCTCAGCGCGCAGGGGGCCTTCTATCTCTGGGCGGATGTCTCGCACGTCAGCGGCGGCGACGTCCGTGCCTGGGTCCGGCGCTTCCTCGCCCATGCGGGCGTGGCCTTCGCCCCGGGCACCGCGTTCGGCTCCATCGGCGAAGGCTGGATCCGGATCGCCTTGTGCGGCGCCCAGCCGGATCTCGTCGAAGGCCTGGGCCGGCTTCCCGGCCGCCGGGCGGCCCTCGCGTCCCTACCGCAGGAACGCGCCAGGCAGTAGCCTGACCACACACGGGTGCGGGCGGATTCACGGCCGGGGTGCGGACGGCGTTGGAGGAGGAGCTGATGTGGTGGCAGGACTTGTTGTGGGGCATCTGGAACGGGATCACGGCCTGGATCGTGCTGATCGCCCATGTCTTCGGGGCCTGGCACGAGTTCCCGTTCTACAACACCGGGCGGGCCGGCAACTGGTATGATTTCGGCTTCCTGCTGGGCATGGGTTCCCCGTTACTCGGTGGCCTGAGAGGCCGACGGCGGGGCTGACCGGCCGCCTCGGCGCAGCCCGGCTTAGAGCCGGATCTCGTCTTCCGGCAGCATGGCGGGGGCCGGCGGCGCGGTGAACGACGTCTTGACGATGAAGTGGCCCTCGGCGCAGTTCCGGGCGATGATGGCCCCGGCTTCGCCGGCCAGCTTCACGCCGAACTGAACCTCCAGATGCTCAGGGGCGAGTTCCCGCATCACGTCGGCGGCGGCCTTCGCGGCCGGCCGCACCGCGGTAAGGGCGTCTTCAAGCCGGCGGCCGGCATCGAGGATGCCCAGTTCGTTGCGGGCAGGCCGTTCGACGCCGAAGCTTCCCTCGTCGACTTCCACCAGCACCGTTCCCGATCCGACCTCATAGCGCAGGATTTCGGTCATCACTTGCTCCCTTCGGGCTTGGCTGCCAGTGCATCGTCCAGCCAACCGCGCAGGGCGGCCGCCGGCGGGGCTCCGGTCTGCCGCGCCACCACCCTGCCGTCCGTAATCACCAGCATCGTGGGGATGGCCTGGACGTCGAAGCGCCGGGACACTGCCGGTGACGTGTCGACGTCGACCTTGACCAGCTTGACCCGGCCGGCCCGTTCCTGCGCCAGTTTGTCCAACACCGGACTGACCATGCGGCACGGACCACACCAGGCGGCCCAGAAGTCGATCAGGGCCGGGACCGGCGATTGCTCAGCGACCGCTGCGAAGTCGGCGTCGCCGGCCTCGACGATCCACGGCAGGTCGCGGCGGCACTTGCCACAGCGCGGGTGGCCGGGCGCGTCCGCGGGTATGCGATTGGTCGTGCCGCACTGCGGGCATTTGACCAGGACGGTACTCACTGCCGGTCACCAACGTTACGCTCGCCCGCAGTCATGACTCCATGGGACTCCCCCGCTGCGACCGGGCCAAGGGTCGAAGGTCCCCGGATACGCAAACAGCAGGGGCCGGATCCTTTTCCGGTTCCGGCCCCTGCTGTTGAAGACGCTTACTTGTTGCGGTCCTCATCGATCGCCTCGTGGTCGATGAGGTCGGTTTCTTCTTCGTCAAAGTCGTCTTCGTCGAGCTCGACGTCGTCGGGAACGTCGCTCTTGTACGGGTCGGCGTCGCCGGCGTGCTTGGCGCTGGCGGCAAGGGCTGCCACCTCGGCGTCGCGCTTCTTGGCTTCGCGCAGCAGCTGCTCCAGGTTCGAGGCCACCACGGGAATCTGGTCGGCGACGAATTCAAGCGTCGGCGTCAGCCGGACGGTGATGTTCCGGCCGACTTCCTGGCGCAGCACACCCTTGGCTTTCTCCAGCCCCTTGGCGGCATCCGCCTGGGCCACCTCGTCGCCGAACACCGTGTAGTAGATCGTGGCGTGCTGCAGATCATTGGTCACCCGCGCATCGGTAACAGTCACACCTTCCAGCCGGGGGTCTTTAACCCTCCGGCCCAAAGCCTCAGCAACCACAACCTTAATCCGCTGCGCCAACTTGGCAGCCCGTGCGGGATCAGCCATTTCCACTCCTAAAAAATTTGGATGTACGACGGCGCCGAAACGCAAGCCGCACATTGGTGAGTTTGGTGCCACGCGCCTAAGGAGAGTCTACGACGGACCCGCGTTGGATTTTTTCCGGCGGCCCGGGAGTGGCATCGGGCCTGCCGAAGCTGGGCGGCATGGGATCGCAGATCC
>NZ_JBFRFD010000405.1:0-3497 GCF_052114645.1 Arthrobacter sp. 2YAF22_2 | reverse complement strand
CGGCAGCGGACCTGGGCGATCACCGCGGATGGCGAGCTGGCCGGATCCATCCGGCTGGGGCGGGTTCCGGAACACGGGACCGGATCTGTTGGGCGTGGCGGCGCTGGCTGGGAGAACGGGGTGCTGGAGACCGGGATCTGGCTGGGCCGGAGCTTCCGCGGGCGCGGCATCGGCCAGGCGGCGCTGCGGCTAGTCAAGGTCCAGGCCGCGGCTGCCGGCGCACGCCTGCTGAAAGCCGAAACGACGGCGGGGAATCCCGCCGCGCAGGCGCTGCTGCGTTCCGTCGGCGCCGAGCTCGCAGCAGACGGCCAACGGGTGAGCGCGCTGATCAACCTCGGCTAGTGGGCGATCTCCCAGATGTGTCCGCCCGGGTCGCGGAAGGTGGCCGTACGGATACCCCACGGCCGGTCCATCGGGCCGTTCAGYAGCTCCACGCCGCGGCTGGCCAGTTCGGCGCACACGGCGTCAACGTCGTCCACCTGGAGGGTGAATTGCATCCGGGCGCCGGCTTCCGGTGCCGCGACGAGGGCGGGCTGGATCAGCTCCGGTGCTTCCTCCGTCTTCAGCAGATTGATCATCGTGTTGTCGAACTTGAAAACGGCTGAAGCGCCGTCCTCAAAGGCCACGGGCAGGTCAAAAACCTCCTGGTAGAAGCGCTTGCTGGCCGGCAGGTCTTCGACGAATAGGGTGATCGCACCGATCGCCCGCGGCAAGGGCGTAACCGCCGGACCGGCGCCATTTTCAGTCTTTTCAGAAGTTCCAGCCATGGGCAGTCCTTTCGTAGGTGCGGCACCTGCACGCCTCGGCGCGCGCTGAGCAGAGCAACGTGTGACCTACAAAGTCTGGACGCGGTCCGACCCCTTGGCAAGCTCCGCCGCCCTCAGTTGTCACCGTTTTGTGCCTCTACCCGGAGATCAGCCGGCGCGGCGCCGGGGCRCCGGCGGAGCTGTCACGTGCTGGGGAAGGGTGGTTGGATGAATGTAGGCAGCGACTGACCGGCACCTGAACCAGGAGGATTGGCATGGACGACCCCTTTGAGTTGTCCCGATTCACGGAAGCACAGGATTCGGCAGGCACCTATCAGACCGCGCTCTCGGAGCTCCGGAGCGGGTCAAAGCGGAGCCACTGGATGTGGTTCGTCTTCCCGCAAATTTCCGGCCTGGGAATGAGCCCGACCTCCCGGAAATACGCCATCAGGACCCTCCCCGAGGCACGGGCCTATCTGCACCACCCGGTGCTTGGGCCCCGGCTGCAGGACTGTGCCCGGGCAATTCTGGCCGTTGACGGGCGAAGCGCGGAGCAGATCTTCGGCAGCATCGACGCACGGAAGCTGCAGTCGTCGTCGACCTTGTTCCTGCGGGCGGCGCCCGAGCAACCGGTGTTCCAGCAGATTCTCGACAAGTACTTCAATGGCGTGCCCGATGCGGCCACGGACCGGATCCTCGGGCCCGTCCCCTGAGTGCCCCGCAGGACATGCCCGGGTCCGGCGCAGGCCACCGGACATGATGCCACCATGCCCTGTCCTCGCGCCGAGCACTGGGCATGTCCTCCCGGCCGCGGCCCTGCAATCCGGGCTTAACCCCGAAGCGGGCCCCTGCACGTGGCTGGGACCCGCTTTGGGTTCGCCCGGAGCAACCCGGGCAGGCGGCAACTAGTTGCCGGTGAGCTTTTCGCGCAGAGCGGCGAGGGCCTCGTCCGAGGCCAGCGTGCCTGCACCGGTGTCTGCTGCGGCCGGCTCCGAGGAGTAGCTCGTGGTGCCGGAGTCGCTGTCACCGGACGTCGCAGCGGTAGCGTCGTCGGCAGCGTGCTGGGCAACCTGCTTCTTGTGGGCTTCCCAGCGGGTCTGGGCGTCAGCGTACTGCTGCTCCCAGGCGGCGCGCTGCGTCTCGTAGCCTTCAAGCCACTCGTTGGACTCCGGATCGAAGCCCTCCGGGTACTTGTAGTTGCCCTCTTCGTCGTACTCAGCGGCCATGCCGTAGAGAGCCGGATCGAATTCGGTGCTGTCGGCGTCGACGCCCTCGTTGGCCTGCTTGAGGGACAGCGAGATGCGGCGGCGTTCGAGGTCGATGTCGATGACCTTGACGAACAGCTCGTCGCCAACGGAGACAACCTGCTCGGCCAGCTCAACGTGGCGCACGGCGAGCTCGGAGATGTGGACCAGGCCTTCGATGCCGTCCTCAACGCGGACGAACGCGCCGAACGGAACCAGCTTGGTGACCTTACCCGGAACAACCTGGCCGAGGGCGTGGGTGCGGGCGAAGGTCTGCCACGGGTCTTCCTGCGTAGCCTTGAGCGACAGGGACACGCGTTCGCGGTCCAGGTCGACCTCGAGAACCTCGACGGTGACTTCCTGGCCAACTTCGACAACCTCGGACGGGTGGTCGATGTGCTTCCAGGACAGCTCGGAAACGTGTACTAGGCCGTCTACGCCGCCCAGGTCCACGAAGGCACCGAAGTTGACGATCGAGGAAACGACGCCGGGACGGACCTGGCCCTTTTCCAGCTTGTTGAGGAACGTGGAGCGGACCTCGGACTGGGTCTGCTCGAGCCAGGCACGGCGGGACAGCACAACGTTGTTGCGGTTCTTGTCCAGCTCGATGATCTTGGCTTCGATCTGCTGACCGATGTACGGAGCCAGGTCGCGCACACGGCGCATCTCGACGAGGGATGCGGGCAGGAAGCCGCGCAGGCCGATGTCGAGGATAAGACCACCCTTGACAACCTCGATGACGGTACCGGTGACGACGCCGTCTTCTTCCTTGACCTTCTCGATGTCGCCCCAGGCGCGCTCGTACTGAGCACGCTTCTTGGAGAGGATCAGGCGGCCTTCTTTGTCTTCCTTGGTGAGCACCAGGGCTTCGACCTGATCGCCAACGGAGACGACGTCTCCGGGGTCAACGTCGTGCTTGATGGAAAGCTCGCGGGAGGGGATGACACCTTCGGTCTTGTAACCGATGTCGAGCAGGACTTCGTCGCGGTCGACCTTGACGACGGTACCTTCGACGAGATCTCCGTCGTTGAAGTACTTGATGGTCGCGTCGACTGCTGCGAGGAAGTCCTCAGCGGTACCGATGTCGTTAATCGCGACTACGGGGGTACCGGGCTTCTCGGTGGAGGTGATGGTCATGTAGTAGGGGCTCCGTTGTGGATAGTGAGTCGGTCAGGCAAACCGTCCCGCCCGCGTCGGCGACACGGGTCGAGAACACGGCGGATCAAGGGCGATCCGCCGGGTCATCCTGATTTTGTGGATTTGATTGCGCGCACGTAATACACGCCCGCTCAGTCTAGTCGTAGTCGTCAACGCCGGTCAAAGCGCAACGCAGTGTGCCGGCGCCAGCCTAGAAGTGCGTGAGGCAGTGCGGTGCGCGTTCGACGGCGAACATCAGCCGCGCCGTCAGCGCGGCTCCGGGGGCATGCTCCGTGATCCGGCCAGCAGCTTTCAAGGTCACCGGGCAGACGGCGCCCAGATAGATGGAGCCGAGGTCCGCGACGTCCAG
>NZ_JBFRFD010000404.1:0-3501 GCF_052114645.1 Arthrobacter sp. 2YAF22_2 | reverse complement strand
CCTTCGCAAGTCGGCCATCGCCAAGCTGCCGGAAGGGTTTGCGGTGGACACGCACCTGGCGCCGTCGTATCAGCCCTGGGACCAGCGGCTCTGCGCGATCCCCAACGGCGATCTCTACCGTGCGATCAGCGCAGGCACCGCCGACATCGTGACCGACCAGATCTCGCGGATCACCCCGGACGGGATTGCCCTTGCTTCGGGTGATTCGCTCCCGGCCGACGTGATTGTCACCGCGACCGGACTGAACCTCCTGGTGATCGGCGGCATGACGCTCACCGTCGACGGCGAGCCCGTGGACACCGGGACGACCTTGACCTACAAGGGCATGATGCTGGAGGGCGTTCCGAATTTTGCGCTCACCATCGGCTACACCAACGCTTCCTGGACCCTGAAGGCGGACCTGGTGGCAGGCTACATCTGCCGGCTGCTGAAGTATCTCGACCGTCAGAACCTGCAGTGGGTGGCACCCAAGGCACCCACGAGCGTCACAAACGGCGTCCTGAGTTCGCTGATCGATTTGAAGGCCGGCTACATCCTGCGCGGCGCGGGCGAGCTGCCAAGGCAGGGCTCACGCTCACCCTGGCGGCTGCACCAGAACTATTTGCGCGACTTCGCCCTGCTCAGGGCCGGCAGGCTGACGGACCACGTTCGGTTCGGCCGGCGCGGGCAACGGGTGCAGGCTTCCGGACCGCTAGCCCCGGCAGCGGCCCGGGATCCCCTCGAACTTCCCGGAACAGGACACATCGACGTCGACGGCGCACGGTTGCGCTACCGGAAGACCGGCAGCGGGGACCCCGTGCTGCTGTTGCACGGCATCGGCCAGAGCCTCGATGACTGGACCGAGCAACACGAGCGCCTCGCGGCACGGCACACCGTCTACAGCGTTGACCTGCCCGGCTTCGGGTACTCCGACCGGCTGTCCGGGCGGGCCACCCTGGCGAGCCTCGCGGGCGCCCTCCCGGGTTTCCTTGACGCTCTGGGGGTGCACGGACCGCTGCCCGTGATGGGCAATTCGCTCGGCGGGGCCGTCGCCATGAAGCTGGCTGCCGACCACCCCGACCGCGTCTCCGCCCTGGTGCTGGCGAACAGCGCCGGGTTCGGCAAGGAGGTCGCGCTGGTGCTGCGCCTGCTCGCGGTCCGGCCGCTCGCGACAGTGCTCATGCGCCCCGATAAGAAAGCATCACTGCGCACCGTCCAGTCCCTCTTCTACGACAAAGCGCTGGTAACCGACACCCGCGTTGGCCATGCATTCGCCTTGTCGCAACGGTCCGCGCACCGCCAAACGCTCCTCGACATCGCCCGCGATCTGGGGACCATCTCCGGGGTTCGGGCCGAATGGCGGTCGGCACTCATTGACACCCTGGCGAAGTCGGACGTTCCAACGCTGGTGGTGTGGGGCGACCGGGACCACATCCTTCCGTTCGGCCACCTTGAGGCAGCTGTCACGGCGTTGCCCCGCGCCGAGCAGCACGTCTTTTCGAAGACGGGACACATGCCGCAGATTGAACGGCCCGACGAGTTCGCCGCCGTGGTTGAAGAGTTCCTGTCGCGGGTCCCCGCGATCCTGTCCGGAAGCGGTAGCTCTCGCTAGACTGACCTTGCGCCACAAAAGACGCAGGCTTCGACAATTTCACAACCGGCACCGCGCACTCCCGGGGGCGCCCGCCGTCGACAGAGGGAGACCCGCTGTGGAGAGTCCTACACCGGCGAATGCGGACAACGTACAGCGGCAGTTGGCGATCTTCGATGTTGTCAAACAGGCTCCCGGGAAGTCCCTGTCGGAGATCAAAGCAATGCTCTCCAAGGCATTCGCCGAGCGCGGGCTGAGCCGGCAGCCGGGACCATGGCTGGACGCAGTGGCATCGGATGCTGCATTCGGAAAGACGTACATTGTGGACCTTCCCGCCGCAGTTGCCGCCGACAGCATAGAGACAGTTCCCGACCAGCACCTCGAGGCCGCACTCCAAGAGCGTCGTATCCTCAGGTCCGAGAGCATCACCGAAGCGCAGAAATACGAGGGGCTACCGCCGGCCGGGGATCAGGATCAAAGTGGCGGCAAGGCTGCCCGCCCGGCCTGGACTTCGGATACGGCTCGACGTCAGCAGCTGGCCCTCTTCGCTGGCGCCCTGGCATTGGCCCTGGCGGCTGTCGCCCTCGGCACGGTGCGTCGCCGCGCATAAGTCACCACCGGATCATGACGTCGGAAGCGGGCGGCGGCGGCGGAGCAACTCGGTTGCCCCATATCCGGCGGCCAGCACAACAACGCTTCCCAGCCATCCAGCGGCCAGGAAAAACTGCACCATCTTGTCCCTGTCCTCGTAGGGAGTGAGGGACTGCCCGGCGACGACGACCTTGCCCGCCGCCGGCCGCGCTACAACTGCCATCCGCAGGCCCGGCTCCGGCTCCCAGGTCACAGCATCAGAACCGATGTCCCGGGCGGACTGGAGTACGCCCGGAGGCAGGACGGGAAGCGTTCCATGTAGGTTGACCGTCCCGGACACCGGCTTGTTGTCCGCGCCGTACACGATGACAAAGACCCCGGTGTCCGGTGTCAGCTCCAGCCGCGGCGCGGTGAGCGTCTCCGAACCGAGCTGCTGAACCTCTGCCGCGGCCGCCGCCGCAGGCGCCGCATTGGCTGAGCGGCGGCCCAGTTGCTGGAGCGAACCATAGACGCTTCCAAAGACGAGCGTGACGATGATTGCTGCCGTCAGCCAACCAATAACCCTTCGCATGACTCCATCATCCGGGCATTGGGCGCCAAGTGCTTCGAAAACGGCTGAAGAAGCTTCCTGCGGGATCGACTGCTGGTCATCCAGTCCCGGGCCGCCTCACGACTTAGCCTCGCGACACCCCGTCACCCTGGCGCTGCGGCGGCTTGGGGGCGATTGATTGAGCCGTATAGGAGTTGAGGGGTCGCCCGGTGCCCCCGTAGGCGAGATCCAGCACGACCAGTCCTTTGCGCTCAAGGGCGCTGAGGTAGCGGGCGGCTGTAGGCCGGCTGACGCCGAGCTGGTCGGCTATGTCCGCCGCGCCAATTGGGTTTGGCGAGCTCCGTACGGCGTCGAAGACTTTTTGCATGGTCGGTTGAAGCCGGTGCTGCGGAGCCGCCGCAGGCTCGACGGCGGCCCGGCGCAGGTTGAAGAGGGTGTCAACGGTGGACTGATCTCCGCGTACAGCGGATTCCAGTTCGTGGCGCCAGCGCCGATAGGCATCGAGCTGGAGGCGCAGTTGGTCATAGCTGAAGGGTTTGACCAGATAGTAGACGGCTCCGCTGCTCATGGCTGATCGGACCGTGTTCAGATCACGTGCGGCGGTGATGATGATCGAATCAATCTGGGTGCCGGCAACTTGCAGTGAACGCAGCAGGGAAATCCCGTTTTCGTCGGGCAGATGGACGTCCAACAGGAGTAGCTCCGGCTGCAGACGTTCGATCGCTTCGCGGGCGGCCGCGGCAGTGTAGACCTCCCCGACGCACTCGAAGCCATCCACCCGTGCCAGGCG
>NZ_JBFRFD010000403.1:0-3515 GCF_052114645.1 Arthrobacter sp. 2YAF22_2 | reverse complement strand
GCAGGATGATGTCTATGAGGGCCCAGATGCCGAAGCCTCCAAGGGTGACCAGCTTCAGGATGCCGGTTCCGACTTTGCCCAGGTAGAACCGGTCGGCGCCGAGGGCGCCGAGAAGCAGGGCGAGCAGCCACGTGGTCAGGAACGATTTTTGGCCCTGCTGTACCTTTCCGTAGCCGGGGGCCGACGACGGGTAAGGAGGGGCGACGGGTGATTGGCTCATGAGAGTCCTTCCATGGTGCATCTGACCGGTGCGCGACGCGGAGCATGCGGGGTGGGTGCGGTGATGAACGGGCACGGAGGGAAACCAGCGTGGGCTGCGGGCCGCAAATGCGGTATCTCGCGCCAGCCGTCAGCTGAAATCATGTTCGCTTCCCCCAATAGCGCCACGGGCGAAGCGCCCGTAAAACGGATGTTACATGACTTCAACAAAAGCGGACCCAGAAATTTCAAAATGACGAAGACATCTGAAGTGCGCTCCGGGGGAGCACTGACATACCGTCCATGATTCCGCCCGGAGAAATTGCGCTCCGCTCATTCATTGGGAGCACTCCCGGACCGTAGCGGCCCTGTGTGTGGACACCGCCCGGTGAACGTCTTCGGCTTCCACTACGACCTGCTGTCAGCCTGTGGGATGAGGCAGCGCCAAAAGGGGGGACCTGTGGAGTAACTGTGATGGATGGGGTGACCCGCTGATACCCGCCATTGAGCCGAAGCGCCCGTTATCCGGCCTATGGACATGCACACACGAAGAGGCCCATGATTTTGTCATTCAAAGAAGAGCGTGGTCATGGCTCGAGTCTCGTCTTGTCCACGACCTCCATGTGATGTGCGTCAGGAATCTTCGGCATCGGCCAGGGGTTCCGGTCGTTGTCGACTTCGATTCCGCACCGATGCCGGCGGCAGCCCACCTTCTAGCCTTCTGGGAGACATGTCATGAGTGCAGCTGCAGGGCCGGCGTCGGGCCGGGGACTGGAAGTCCGGTCGATTGACTACGTTCCTCTCAATGAGAGGCACGGAAAGGTCTCCCACATTGGGCCGCTTTGGTTCATGAGCAACGCCCAAATAGCCACGCTCGCGGTGGGGCTGATCAGCATCACGACCGGCGGGAACCTGATCTGGTCGCTGATTGCGATCGCGATCGGCGTGCTGGTGGGTACGTTGTTCATGGCTGCGCACTCCTCGCAGGGCCCGCAGCTGGGATTGCCTCAAATGATCCAGTCCCGGCCGCAGTTCGGATACGTGGGAGCCCTGCTTGTCTGGCTTTTCGCCTACCTTCAGTACGCAGGATTCAATGTTTTTAACACTGTGCTGGCCGGCGAGGCGGTGGCCGGGTCCCTTCGCATCGGCAACGAAACCTTCTGGTTCTGGGTCATCACGATTATCGCTGCGGCCGTCGCGCTCTTCGGCTACGACCTAATCCACAGCCTTGAACGGTACCTGACGTACCTGACCATCATCATGCTGGCCCTCCTGACGGTCGCGGTGCTCACCCACCTTGAGCTGCCCGGCGGGGCCTTCAATCTGGCCGATTTCCATCTCGTTCCGTTCCTGGGACAGCTGGGCGTCGCGGCCGGCTACCAGATTTCCTGGGCCATCTACGTCTCGGACTATTCCCGCTATCTCCCCCCGGAATCAGGCCGCGGGACGTTCAAGTGGACGTTCTGGGGGAGTGCCCTCGGCGGTATCTGGGTCATGTTCCTGGGCTCCTTCATCGCCGCGGCAGCCGGCCCGGACTTCGACACCATCAGCTCGATCCAGGACACCGCCGGCAAGCTGTTCCCCGGCTTCGGATCGATCGCACTGTTCATCGCTGCCCTTGGACTCCTGTCCGTCACGGCGCTGAACATGTATGGCGGATCCCTGACGCTGATCTCCTCCATCGACAGCCTGCGCCGCATTCGGCCCACCGTGAGAATCCGGGTCGTCACCATCGTGATCACGGCGGCCATCTCGCTCGCCTTCGCCAACGTCGCATCCGCCGATTTCCTCGCCAACTTCAACGACTTCCTGCTTCTGGTGCTGTACTTCTTCATCCCGTGGACGGCGGTCAACCTCACCGACTACTTCATCGTCCGCAAAGGCCACTATGCCATCGCGGAAATCTTCCACCCGCACGGGATTTATGGACGCTGGGGCTGGCCCGGAATCGCCGCGTATCTCGTGGGCTTCGCGGTCATGATTCCTTTCTTCTCCGCCGGAAAACTCTTCGTGGGGCCGGTGGCCGAAGCGATGGGCGGCGCTGACATCTYCTTGTTTATCGGCCTGCCGGTGGCAGCGGTCCTCTACTGGGTGCTGACCCGCCACATCGACACGGCCGCTGAGATGAGCCTGGCCCGGAGTCAGGCAATCGAACTTGAGGAAGCCGCGAAAATGCACGTCGAGCCCTGAAGCAGGGGCGTGACCGGGCTGTGGGCGCGTCAGGCAGCCCAGCCGCGGGCTATGGCGTCCAAGGCGGAAGAGTAGAGCGACTCCCAGTTGGTTTCGGGTGACCCAAGCTGCGCCAGTTCCAGGCTCACGAGTCCGTGGACCTGACCCCAGATGGCGGTGGCCACGATGTCCACGCTGGCCGGCCGCATGGTGCCGGCGCTTTGGGCGGAAGCCACGGCATCGATTAAGGGGGTCATGGCGGCTGCTGCCGTGTCGGGGCTGGGGTCACAGTCCACGTACTCGGCCAGGGCGCCGCCGAACATAAGCCGATAAAGGGCTTGGTGCTGCATTGCCCACGCTCTGTAGGCCATGCCCAGTGCGTGCAGCCCGCCGGCCGCCGCTGCCAGTTGGGATTGGTGGAACGAGCGGAACCCGTTATCCACGACGGCGGTCAGTAACTGTGACTTTCCCCCGAAGAGCGAGTAGACGGCCGTCGTCGAAGTCCGCGCGGCGGCCGCGACATCCCTCAAGGTGACCCGCGCCGGGCCTTCACGGTCAACGAGTTCGGCGGTGACCGCAAGTAGTTCTTGCCTGAGGGATTCAGTATGCACAATAGGTCTTGCCATGCGGTCCATTGTTCCATAACGTTGTTTCATAACATTGTTACGCAATGCATCTTCCGAAGGGAGTCGTCATGGCACAGGAGATCTTCCCGGGACGCTTCACCGCCGATCCCGGGCGCGAATCGCTGACAGTGTTCCTGATCGGCATGCGTGCCAATCGGTGGTGGAAGGTAGGTAGCGTCGCCAAAGTGGCCGCGGCGATGCCCAGGATGCTCCGGCACCTTGCCAACAACCCAGCGTCCGGGATGCTGGGTGTCGAGCAATGGTTCGGCCGCACGACCGTTCTGCTCAGCTATTGGGAGAGCCCCGAGCATCTCCGAAAATTCGCTGCCGACCGGGAATCTCCCCACCTCGAGCCTTGGCGGCGCTTCATGAAGGAGCTGTCAGGAAGCGGCGATGTGGGCGTTTGGCATGAGACGTACCAAGTGCCGGCCAGCGGGATTGAGACCGTTTACAACGGCATGCCGCTCTTTGGCTTGGCCAAGGCCACGACGCAGGTACCCATCGGTCCCGGGAGCCATACAG
>NZ_JBFRFD010000402.1:0-3525 GCF_052114645.1 Arthrobacter sp. 2YAF22_2 | reverse complement strand
CCCCCGGACGGCACTAAGGCCGGGCTGGCGGCCCGGCCTTAGTCCTTAGTGGAAGGAATCCCCGCAGGCGCAGGATCCGCCGGCGTTCGGGTTGTCAATGGTGAATCCCTGCTTCGAGATGGTGTCCTCGAAGTCGATGCTGGCCCCGCTCAGGTAGGGGACGCTCATCTTGTCGACGACCACCTCGACGCCGTCGTAGTCGCGGACCGCGTCGCCTTCGAGGAGGCGCTCGTCGAAGTACAGCTGGTAGATCAGTCCGGAGCATCCGCCGGGCTGCACGGCCACGCGGAGGCGAAGATCAGTGCGGCCCTCCTGTTCCAGCAGGCTGCGGACCTTGCCGGCCGCGACGTCGGTCAGCTGGACCTCGTGGCTGGCCAGTTCCTGGTCCGCCTGGACGGTGGTGTCGGCGCTGTGTTCATTGGTTGTAGTGCTCATGGCCTACCTTCTTACGACGGTCGTGGCGGCTCCGCCTGCGCGGCGCCCGCCCCTACTTAACGGTATGGGCTATAGCTACATGCTACGTCGATCCGCCGTGTAGCTCTAACTCCTGACGTAACCGTCGATGCCGGCTGGGTGTTCCCCGACAAACGCGAAAAGCGTGGCAGCCGACCGACGGCAGTATCTGCGGCCAGCTCAGGCCAGGCCCTCCGCGTTCAGCCGGGCCAGCAGGAGCGCCTCAGCGATGATCGCGTTCCGGAAGTCGCCCAGGTGGAGCGACTCGTTGGCACTGTGTGCCCGCGAGTCAGGATCCTCCACGCCGGTGACGAGGATCTGCACGTCCGGGTACAGCTCGGTCAGGTCGGCGATGAACGGGATGGAACCGCCGATCCCGGTCTCGACCGCCGGTACACCCCAGGCCTCGCCGAGGGCCCACATCGCCATGTTGGCAGCGGCCGATGTGGTGTCGGTGCTGAAGGCGCTGCCGGTCTCCCCCGGGGTAAACACCACTTCGGCGCCGAAGGGCGCGTGTGATTCGACGTGCCGGCGTACTGCCTCCATGGCCTCGGCCGGATTCTGGCCCGGGGCGAGCCGCAGGCTGAACTTGGTGCGGGCGCGCGGGAGCAAGGTGTTGGACGCGACGTCCACGGCGGGCGCGTCAAAACCGATGATGGACAGCGCGGGCTTGGTCCAGAGGCGCGAAGCGATGCTTCCGGTGCCGGCGAGCCGCACGCCGTCGAGCACCGAGGCGTCGGCGCGGTACTCCTCCTCGGTGAGGTCGACGGCGACGTCGTCGCGGCCGACGAGGCCCTCGATCGCGACGCTGCCTTCATCGTCGTGCAGGGTGGCGATCAGCCGGGCCAGCAGCGTCGGGGCGTCCAGGACCGGTCCGCCGAACATGCCGGAGTGGACGGCGTGGTCCAGGACCTTCACCTCGATGGTGCCGTCCACCAGGCCCCGCAGGCTGGTAGTGAGGGCCGGGATGCCTACCTTCCAGTTGGACGAGTCGGCCACGACGATCACGTCCGAGCGCAGCAGTTCCCGGTGGGCTTCGAGGAAGGCGCGGAAGGTCGGCGATCCGGCTTCCTCTTCACCTTCAAAGAAGAAGGTCACGCCCAGGCCCAGCTCCTCCCCCAGCACCCGGGTCACGGCGGAGTAAGCGGCGACGTGCGCGAGGATGCCTGCCTTGTCGTCCGCCGCGCCGCGGCCGTATAGCCGGCCGTCGCGCTCGACGGCGGTGAACGGCTCGGTCTCCCAGAGCGCCAGGTCGCCGGTGGGCTGGACGTCGTGGTGGGCGTAGAGCAGGATGGTGGGCTTGCCGGCCGCGGCGGGACGTCGTGCGACGACGGCTGGGCCGCCGGGGGTGCCGTCCTCCTTGTCACAGCGCAGGATCCGGACGTCCTCGAACCCGCTGGCGCGCACCAGTCCGGCGACGGCGTCGGCGCTGGCATTCAGCGGAGCAGGATCGAAGCTGGGCCAGGCGATGCCCGGGATGGCCACGAGTTCCTTGAGCTGTGCGACCGTGGCGTCGAAGGAATCGGTGACGGCGTGGCGGAGGGCATCGGCATTGATCGAACCGACGGTTGAGGGCTGCGGGATCCCCGCGGAAGATGAAGTCATGGCCAAAACACTACCCGTGCGGGGGCCGCTGTGGGCTGGGTCTCGGGCCCGCCACCGCAGGGTATTCTGTATGGGTGTTTGGACGTAAAAAGGAAGCGCCCTCGGCGCAGGACGTAGTTGACCAGCAAGTGGCCGAGGCAGCAGCCCGGAACGCCGTCATCGGCAAGGGCGCGCCCACACCAAAGCGGAGCGCCCAGGTGGCCGCCCGCAAGCGGCCGCTGGTTCCGGAGGACCGGAAGGCCTCCAGGGCGGCCGAGCGCACCGCGGTTGCGGACCAGCGCCTCAAGATGCGCCGCGCCATGGACACCGGGGATGAGAAGTTCCTGCCGGTCCGGGACAAGGGCCCGCAGAAACGCTTCGCCCGCGATTACGTCGACGCCCGGTTCAGCCTGGGCGAGTACCTGATGTTCGGTGCCCTCGTGTTTGTCGTCATTTCGCTCCTGGTTCCGGCGAGCAGCGAGCAGATGATCTACGTCCTCGGTGGTTTCTGGGTCATGTTCCTGGCGGTGTTCGTGGACGTCTTCATCCTCTCCCGGAAGCTCAAGGCGCGCCTGAGTGAGAAGTTCGACGAGGTTGAGCGCGGCACCGTCTGGTACGGCTCGATGCGCTCCCTGCAGTTCCGCCGCCTGCGTCTTCCCAAGCCCCAAGTCAAGCGCGGCGAGTACCCCGCCTGACTTCCGCCAGTGTAGAACTTGGCCAGACTGAAGCCCCCGGCAGTTTTTGAACTGCCGGGGGCTTTTCTGCCGCGCGGCCCTGTTTGCACCTGCCCCGTCAGTGGCCGCTGGGCCCTTTGGCCAGCTCACGGTTGATCCGCGCCGCCCAGAAGGGGCCCTCGTAGAGGAATGCGGTGTAACCCTGCACCAGGGTGGCGCCGGCCGCGAGCCGGTCCCGGACGTCCTGGCCGGACTCCACGCCACCGACCGAAACCAGGGTGATCGCGCCGCCGGTCACGGCCCTGAGCCGGGCCAGCACTTCGAGCGAACGTTGCTTGAGCGGGGCGCCGGAGAGACCGCCGGCCCCGCACGCCGCGATGCGTTCCGCGCCGGAGACCAGGCCGGTGCGGGCAACAGTGGTGTTGGTGGCGATAATGCCGTCCAGCTTCAGCTCAAGGGCCAGCCGGGCGACGTCGTCAATGTCGTCGTCGCTGAGGTCCGGCGCGATCTTCACCAGCAACGGCACGTGGCGGCCGGCCGCGGTGTCTGCCGTCTCCCCCACGGCGGCCAGCAGCGGGCGCAGGGATTCGACGTCCTGCAGCAGCCGCAGCCCGGGCGTGTTCGGGGAACTTACGTTGACCACCAGGTAGTCCGCCGCCGGGGCCAGGCTGCGGGCACTGACCAGGTAGTCCACCACCGCGTCCTCCAGCTCCACCACCTTGGTCTTGCCGATGTTGACGCCGATCACCGGGCGAACCGCGGGATAGCGGCGCTGCAGGGCGGCGCGTGCGGAGCGGAGCCGCGGCGCCACGGC
>NZ_JBFRFD010000401.1:0-3527 GCF_052114645.1 Arthrobacter sp. 2YAF22_2 | reverse complement strand
ACCGAGGAAAGCGTCCGTGCCTGCGTCGCCGCCCTGACCGGGGAGATCCAGCAGGTGCCCAGCAGCGTCAGCGCTATCAAAGTCAACGGCGAACGAGCCTACGCCCGCGTCCGGTCCGGCGAAGATGTCAAGCTTGCCGCCCGGCCCGTGACGATCCACCGCTTCGAGCTCCACGAACTCCGCCGCGCCCAGAACGGCGAAGCCCTGGACCTGGACGTGACCGTGGAGTGTTCCTCCGGCACGTACATCCGGGCGTTGGCGCGGGACCTGGGCGAGACTCTCGGCGTCGGCGGACATCTCACCGCACTGCGCCGGACGCAGGTGGGGCCTTACACCCTGGACCAGGCTCGAACCCTGGAACAGTTGGCCGGAGAGCTGGATGTGCTGGAGATGTCGCAGGCGGCGCGGGCGCTGATGCCCAACCGCCAGCTCACCGCCGAAGAAACCACGGAACTGTCCTTCGGCCGCCGGATCCCGGCCGGCGCCGCAGCCGGCACACCGGACGCCGCGACCGCGGAGAAGCCGGCTGCCGCCTTCGCCCCGGACGGTTCGCTGGTGGCGTTGCTGGCCGATGCCGGAAACTATGCCAAGCCCGTGCTGGTCTTCGCGCCGGACAATGAGAAGCGCGCCGCCGAAAAGCCGGCGGGCTAGCTGTGGACGGATTTTTCTACATCATCCTCGTGGTCGGCCTGGTCTCCACCGTCCTGTGCGCCGGCGCCGGCATCCTGAGAAAGGCACCCAACGATGCGACCATCCTGTCAGTGGCCGCCGTCGAACTATCCCTCCTGGTCTACTTGGTCGGTTCGATTGTCCGGGTTGCGACGGGGGAGCGGATCGCCGGGGAGCCTTGGGAGTTTTGGGGCTACCTGGCCACGGCGCTGCTGCTGCCGGTTGGCGCGGTCTACTGGGCCATCCTCGAACGCACCCGGTGGAGCAACTTCGTGCTGGCCGCCGTCGGCGTCACCGCACTGGTGATGGCCGCCCGAATGAATCAGATCTGGTACTGACGTGGAAGAGGCAAAGAAGAACATGACGGCTTCAGAGCAGCAAACCGGCGACGGGACCACCGGCGTCGCGGGGACCACCGGCGACGCCGCCGGTTCGGCGGCGCGGGACACCCGAAATACCGGACCCGGCCGGCTGCTGATTGCTGTCTACGCGGTGTTTGCCCTCTCGGCAACCGCGCGGGCCGGCTACCAGATCCTCACCAAATTCGCCGAGGCGCCCTTCGCGTACTTGCTGTCCGCCTTCGCCGCCGTCGTTTACATCGTGGCGACCGTCTCCCTCGCAAAGCCCGGACGGACCTGGTTCAAGGTGTCTGTCACGGCTGTCCTGGTCGAATTGGTTGGCGTCCTGGTGGTCGGCGCGCTGAGCCTGTTCGACGCGGCCAACTTCCCGCACGAGACAGTCTGGTCCTTGTTTGGGCGGGGCTACGGATTCATCCCGCTGCTGCTGCCCATCCTGGGCCTCATCTGGCTGTACCGGCGCCGTCCCGCGCGCCAACAAGCCTGACCAGGCTCCCCGACAGCTACCGCACCCCCGGCTCGGAAAAGGAGCCACACCCCGTTCTGCCGCCGCTGGCGCGATGGTCCTGCGCTACGGCAAACAGTAAGTAGACTTGCCAAAGGTATAGTAAGCATGCTTATTGTGGAGCATGGGAGCCGACAGAGCGAGCGATGCACCCCACATTTTTCCACTGCAGCGAGGGAGGCATCATGAGCACAATGACCGCCGTTCGCCGAGGATCATGGGAAGCGAAGAGGGCCGCCGCGGGTCGCCGACGCGGGTGGCAGGGATGAGCCAAAGGCACGAATCCGAAGGATGGCGGACAGACCAGCTTCTGTCCATGGCGGCCAGGGTGGTCGAACGCCGCAAGGACCAGGCCCTGGCGGCCCTCGGGCTGACGCATGCCGGCGTGATAGCCCTCCAGGGGCTCCTCGCCGGAAATACGAACCAGGAGCAACTGGCCCGCCGGATTGCGGTGCAAAGCCAGTCTCTGGGAAAGGTGCTGGCTCGGCTGGAGGAGGCGGGCCTGGTCACGCGCACCAGGGATGAGCAGGACCGGCGGCAACTCACCGTGGCGTTAACCCCGGCCGGCAGTGCCGCGCTGGCGACCGCACATCAGATTGAGCGCGATGCTCTTCCCGAGGACTTGGAAGGCTGGACCACGCTACAGCGTGATCTGGTCAGGATCCTGACCGCATTCGAGGCTCCGGGCCGGTTCTGAGGTCGGGCCCGACCCGGGCCCATCAGGCCGGGCCCATCAGGCGGGACCGCCGTCGTCGTGGGTTTTATTCATCGTTTCCGTGCAGATCTAGCCGGCGCCGCAAGGCGGGCCAGGCAGCGGCGAAGCCTGGATGCAGCTCTTTGTCGCCTACGCCGTTCAGCCGCACCCATTGCAGTTCGAGGCTCTCGTGGTCGCTGATTTCGGCTTCAAAGGGTTCCACCACCCGGGCGGCGACTGTCGTGTAGGACCAGTACCCGACGTCGAACACCGAGGTGAACAGCACCCGGACTGACGAGGGCGGCACCGCGGCTTCCTCCTTGGCTTCCCGGAGCGCGCCGTCCACGGCATTCTCCCCTTGGTGCAGGGCGCCGCCGGGAAGGCCCCACGTTCCGCCTTGATCACTCCAAGTCGCCCGGTGCTGGAGCAGGACTCCCTTGCCGGCGTCGTGCACCAGCAGGCCCGCGGACCCGAACCGGCCCCAGAACCGGCCGTGCCCGCCTCCCACCCATGCATCCCCGGGGTCCCGGGGTCCAAACGGCCGGCGCGGGTCGTTGTACGGGTTGGTGTGAGCCTCGGCTGGCTGCGCAGCGGAACTGTCCATTCGGTTAGTCTGCCACGCGTTCAAGCGGGACTCCCGAGTATGGCGTTTTGCTTAGTGTCAGTGGGCCGAGGTTTTCACCTAGATCCGGTCAGGGTAGCCTGYACGCATGGCGCTCAATCGGAACCGTGTGGGGAACCGCAACCGTGCGGGGATCCGCTTCGCCGGCTTGGTCGTCGCGGCAGTCTTGTCGACCGGTTCAATGACGGCCTGTGGCGAACAATCCGCGCCGCCGCAACTTCCGGCGGCCCCGCCGGCCTCAAAGCTGGCGCCGCAGCCGGGCATATCGGCGATCACTCCCGAGTTTAGGGAACTTCAACTGGACCGGAGTGCGGAACCGGCGGAGACGCTGCCCTGGCATCTGATCCGACTGGACCTGAACGAAAATCGGGTATACCTCTCAGCGTCCTCGGTGATGTGCACGACGCCCGAGAAAGTGCGGCTGATCGAGACCGCTTCTGAGATTAAGATTTCCGTGACGGGGACGCGACGCAGCGAACCCTGCACTGCGCAGAGCATCACCCTGGTCGGGTACGTCCAGCTTGGCTCCATCGGTGGGAGGCAGGTCACCGGCGATAGCAGCTGATGCCGGTGACGGGCGCGAGGGCGCGACGGCCGCCCGGCTGCTCCGTTGCCCTAATAATGTCTGACCCTCTTGTTTGAATTGGTGCATGGGAATCGGTGCAGTTCTCGTCTCTCGTC
>NZ_JBFRFD010000400.1:0-3535 GCF_052114645.1 Arthrobacter sp. 2YAF22_2 | reverse complement strand
GGGCTCGGCCCCTGGACTATTGGTTACATGGACCTCGAGCAGTCCTGCAAAGGTCCACAGCCTGCTCGTGAAATTAGCGACGCCGCAAAATAGGGCGACTCCCTTACCACTCCGGGGTTTGAGATTGGGGGTCGCGACTCGGAAAGACGCTCTATGGGCGGCTGGCGATCCTCTGGCACGCTGGCTCGGAGGTACTGATTCGATCCTGGCTTCTGAGCCGGTCAATTCCGTGGACGTGGGAATCGCTTCCAATGGCGCCGTCGTTGCCAACGATCACATAGCTCAGGGATGGACAGACCGGCAGGACGCAACCGCGATCCTGCCTCCAGTTGATACAGCTTTGATGTCGCCTTGTGGGTTCCTAGCAGCGCCCACGGCGGGAACCGCGCGTCTTACAGCCATGCCCAAAAATGGAAGTTGGACGCTGACTTCTCACCATGGGACCTCTATAACGCGGTTTGACGACCTGGATGAAAACATTTTGGCCCTCCTAAGGCAGTTTGAATCAGTGGAAATCGACCATGGGAACATAACGGAGACCAATTTCCGCGTTGCACGTGTCATTTCTCAACTGGCGGTCGCCGGGGTTCCCATGTTGCTCGCCAACCTTGCATCCGAGATGTCGGAACTGCTAGGAACTGAATTGATGGCCGAACTTCAGTCACTTGGAAATCGGACCTTTCACAGCGACCTCGAGCGTGAGTCGTTCTCCATCAACTGCCGAAGGGCGGGTCTTAGGGGATTCTCGCCCGCGAAGCGTTGGATCAACACTTTTTCAACGCCACTTGTCACGGACGAGTCCGTTAGCATCATACTCGCGACCCGCCGGCCCCAACTGTTACCGCGTATTCTGCAGCAGATCGAGAATCAGTCAGCGACAGAAATTGAAGTGATAATAGGCTTGCACGGACACACTGAGCCAGACACGGAGGTAGTCCGGATGCTCGAGAAGTTCCGATTCGAGGCTAAACTCATTCTGTTTTCTGAGGAATGCTCGCTGGGTTCCGTCCTCAATGGGCTTACCCGGGCGGCGGGTGGACGTTTCATCTCAAAGATGGATGACGATGACTGGTACGCCCCTCATCACATCGAGGACCTGTTGCTCGGAAAGTCGTATTCTGGTGCCGGTCTTGTGGGTGCACCTGTTGAATTCACGTATATAGAGTCCGCCGACTTAACTACTCAACGAGGATTTGAGAAGGAATGCTTCACCGAGCACGTGGCCGGGGGGACGATACTCCTTTCAAAAGAACTTCTCCAGGAAGTCGGGGGATGGAGAGCAACCAGATCTGCTGTTGATCGCGGCCTGATAGACGCTGTACTTGCGAGCGGTGAACGCGTTTATCGAATACACGGCCAAAACTACTTGATGCATCGGAGATCTCCGGTGCCCGGCGTCATGGCCCACACATGGTCAGCTGGCGACGAAGTCTTTCTGCGAAACTGCATAAACCAATGGGATGGATTTGTGCCCCCGCCGCAATTCGAAGGCAGCGCTTCCTGGTTTGAACCGCCAGGCAGGTTGCCGAGTTATCAGAGCTACTTTGATATGGCCTCAACGAGAACCAAGGGCGAACCTCGGGCTCTCCGTCACTTATTGAGAGATGAAAAATGACCTTACTTGTTATCATGGCACATTACGATGTGAAGCGTGTACTGAGAAGACATACGTTAAATTCGATTTTAATGTATTCCGAGGCCGCTGACCAAATGGTGCTGGTTTCAACATCGGGGCTTCAGAGCGAATATTTGGACAAACTCCCGAAGTCGGTTACATATATTGAGCGCGATAATTTCGGATACGACTTTTTCAGTTACAAATGGGGTCTCGATACGGTTGACGACTATGCCGATTTTGACCGAGTCCTAATTGTCAACGATAGCTTCGTTGGTCCTTTAGTTCCTTTGGAGGCTATACTGGAGAGCGAAAACTGTTCCAGCGCAGATTTTGCAGGATTGACGCTTTCTGAACGCCACAGCACGCACGCTCAGAGTTTCTTTTTTACCTTCACGTCCTCTGTCTCGAAATCCAAGTCGTTCAGAAGCTTTTGGGGCGACATGGTCCCCGTTTCTGATCGCTTCAAGGTTATAAGCGCGTATGAAATAGGTTTGACCACCGCAGTCCGTTCTGCCGGCTTCAAAGCCGGTGCATACTTTGTTCCTTCTCTTCAGGAAGAGGCGCTCGCCAGATCTCGCTGGGAATGGCACCTCCGGCACCGGGTCTCGCTGAAGTATCCGGACAAAACCGTTTTTGAACTTGCGCCCGATGGTGTTCACGGTCGCAACTGGAATCCAGCAATTGCATTCGCGGATAGGATTTTGGACGGCGCCCGTATGCCCATATTGAAATTCGACGTACTTCGATTTGATCCGTATGAACTTGGTGCGGCGCATTTACTCTCCGAATGTGAGCGGGCGATGCCGGATGATTTTTTGGGTGTCCGAGCGTTCTTGGACGATACTCGCCGACTTTACCCCTTTAGGCCTGGGGAAATAAATCTACCGACATCCGCTCAGGAACTAAGGGATTCGGGAATAGGCTACGGCCATGATCCCGAATTGGTTTCGATGTCTCGTCCATTGCAGTCCCGAAATAGTCAGGAAATATCTCGTTGAATCGCATGAAGGTACTGCTCAAACTTGGTAAAGCTGGCGGGGTTCGCGTTCAGCTGCTAGCTATAGTTGCTGGTCTATCCTTGATTCTTTCTGTTGCCGCTTTCAGTTCTCAGTGGTCTATTGCAGTAGTATGTTTTGGTCTCATGCAGGCCATTCTTATAATGATCGTTGTTCAGTCGCGCCATGTGCTCAGCAAAAGAATATTTTCAGTCTCAAGACAAGTGGAGAAGCGAATTGAGCGCGGAAAGACGACCAAAGCTCTAACGAACGTGGCGGTGCCAAAACCGGCATCTAACGGCGGTCTTCCGGCTGAGTCCGGTGGCAGAAAAAAGGCTTCAAAGGGGGAGGTGGGGTCGAACTCGACCACGTCTACTATACCTTTGGAATCTGCGACCGCGATGATCCTGGCCTCTCGTATTTTTGACCAAGAGTGGTACGAAGTTCAGGTTGACGGCAAATTCGACTCGCGCAGAGATGCATGCAGGCACTACCTGTCGAGGGGACGACGTTCTGGCTTCACACCTCATCCGCTGTTCATCCCAAGTTGGGTAGACGAAGCTTGGCGCACGTCTGCAGTGGATCCGCTAGTCAAATATTTAAGCGATCCACAATTGAACCGCGTCGCGCCTACGCACCCGCTCTTTGATCCGGCTCATATGGATGAGGGGTTAAAAAAGGCGCTGGATCGGGATTGGGGTGCTCTATCTACATTCCTGGCGCTTGCAGGCCCTAAGACGCCGCTGCCTTATGACTCTGCACTTAGTGCGAATCGGCCGGTCTCCACCCTTGCCACGCTCCGAAAGATGCTTCTTGCTGAGTCAAAATTATGGCGCGCTCGGGAGATGACTTATGCCCCACTCAGAGGTTCGTCAGCTGCGCCCGAAGCAAGTGGAGAAGTGCAGGAGGCTCTGGAGATATT
>NZ_JBFRFD010000399.1:0-3537 GCF_052114645.1 Arthrobacter sp. 2YAF22_2 | reverse complement strand
CCTCTGCATGGCTCTTGCCTCCCGTACCGGGAACAAATCATGCCATGCGCACCGACATGGCGCGGTTCCGGGACGAGGACGAGGTTGACATCGTGATAGTCGGCTGCGGCGCGGGCGGTTCTACCCTGCTGCAGCGCCTGGCCCGCGCCGGCTGGAAGGCCGTGGCCCTGGACGCGGGGCCGTTTTGGGACCCGGAGCGCGACTGGGTCAGCGACGAGGCGGCCTCGCATCACCTGTACTGGACGGAACCACGGGTAATTTCCGGGGACGATCCGGTGCCGCTTGGCTCAAACAACTCGGGCCGGGGCGTGGGCGGCTCCATGGTGCACTATGCCGGTTACACCCCCAGATTCCATCCCAGTGACTTTCACACCCACCGGGCCGACGGCGTGGGCGCGGACTGGCCCTTCGAGTACGAGGATCTTAGGTCGTACTACGAGGACATCGAAGGCGAACTTCCGGTGGCCGGGGAACACTGGCCGTGGGGCGATCCACACTCCTATCCACACAGTCCGCACCCCGTCTCCGGGAACGGCGAGCTCTTCCTGCGCGGCGCACTGGCCTGCGGCATCACCGCGAAGGTCGGCCCAGTCGCAATCTCCAACGGCCGCTTCGGCAACCGGCCACACTGCATCTACCGCGGATTCTGCCTGCAGGGCTGCAAGGTCGACGCAAAAGCCTCACCCCTGATCACCCATATCCCGGACGCCCTGCACCACGGCGCCGAAGTACGGGCCGACTCGATGGTGACCAGGATCGAAGTAGACGACACCACGGGCGAAGCCACCGGCGTGCACTACGTCCGCCACGGCCGCACGCGCTTCCAGCGCGCCCGCATCGTCGCCGTCGCCGGCTACTCCATCGAGACACCCCGCCTGCTGCTCAACTCCACCTCGAAGCGTTTCCCGGACGGGTTATGCAATGACTTCGACCAGGTGGGGAGGTACCTGATGGTCCAGGGGGCACCCCAAACAGCCGGCAGGTTCGACGCTGAAGTGCGGATGTGGAAGGCTCCCCCGCCGGAGGTCAGCTCGGAGGACTTCTACGAAACGGACCCCTTGAAACCGTACAAGCGCGGGTTCTCGGTACAGACGGTGTCACCGCTGCCCATCACCTGGGCCGAGCACGTCGCCGCCCAGGGCCACTGGGGGGCGAAGCTGCGCGCATACATGAGCGACTACGTGCACTGGGCCTGCCTGGGCGCGTTGTGTGAATTCCTGCCGCAGGCGGACAACCGGGTCACGCTGGCGCAGGAGAAGGACCGCAACTCGATGCCGGTAGCGCACTTCCACTACTCCCAGTGCGAAAACGACCGCCAACTCATGGGCGCCGCGCAGGACGTCATGGAGAAGATCCTCAAGGGCGCCGGCGCCGATGAGGTCATCACCATCAACCGCTACGCGCACTTAGTGGGGGGCGCCAGGATGGCCGCGGACGAGCGGCACGGCGTCGTTGACGCGGAGTGCCGCAGCTTCGCCGTGCCCAACCTCTACATCACCGACGGCAGCGTACTGCCCACCCAAGGAAGCGCCAACCCCGCACTGACCATCATGGCCGTCGCCGCGCGCGCCGCTGAACGGCTGATCGCGGGCGGGGCCAACAAAGCCACCTGAGCCAACCACTGGCCACCGGCCACCTGCTAAGGAAGGAACGCACAATGGCAAAAGAACGGATGGCAGGCTACCTGCGGCACCGGCTCCGGGAATGGGGCACGGACAAGATCTCCGCCCCGGATAAGAAAGGCTGACCCATGCCCGCCACGCGAACCAGACCCGATCCGGCCCTCACCGGCCTGGACGTCAGCACCTACACGATTCCCACTGACAGCCCTGAGGCAGACGGCACCTTCGCCTGGGATGCCACCACCATGGTGGTGGTCCAGGCCCGCGCCGGCGGCTGCGAAGGGCTTGGCTGGACCTACGCTCCACCCTCCTGCGCCCAGCTGATCACCGGAATGCTGGCCCCGGCCGTTGCCGGACGGTCAGCCTGGGACACYGGAGGCGCCGCACTGGCGATGCTGCAGGCCGTGCGCAATACCGGCCGCAGCGGGCTCGCCGGCTACGCGATCTCCGCGGTGGACTGTGCCCTGTGGGACTTGAAGGCACGCCTGCTTGACCTTCCCCTGTACCGCCTCCTCGGAGCGATGCGCGACGAGGTGGACATTTACGGCAGCGGCGGGTTCACCACCTACTCCCGCCGGCAGCTGGAGGACCAGCTGGGCGGCTGGGTGCACGGCCAGCACATCCCTCGGGTGAAAATAAAGATCGGGCAGGACCGAGGGGCCGACATTCCCCGGGATCTGGAGCGCATTCATCAGGCCCGGACCATCATCGGAGACGACGCCGAACTGTTTGTGGACGCCAATGGTGCCTACACGGCAAAACAAGCCGTACGGGTTTATGAGGCAGCCGGGGAATCCAGGCTGGCGTGGTTCGAAGAGCCGGTCTCCGCCGACCACCTGGACGGCCTGCGGGCCGTCAGGGAAGCGATATCCGCCGATGTCGCCGCGGGTGAGTACGGTACCGACCTGTTCTACTTCCAGCGGCTGTGCGTGGCCGAGGCCGTCGACTGCGTCCAGCTGGATGTGTCGCGCTGCGGCGGTATCACCCAATGGCTGCGCATCGCGGCCCTGGTGGCAGCGAACGGGCTCCAGGTCTCGGGACACTGCGCACCGCACTTGAGCGCGCACGTCGCCGCCGCGACGGAGAACTTCCGGCATCTGGAGTGGTTCCACGACCACGTCCGGATCGAACAGACGTTCTTCGACGGAACCCTGGACCCTGCGCGCGGCGCAATCATCCCCGACCCTCACTCCCCCGGCAACGGGCTCACCCTTCGCACTTCCGACATCGAAAAGTACCGCGTGGGCTAGGCGACCAACACCGGAGAAAGTCGGCAAGAAGGATAGCGCCGATGCCGGCACGAACCAAGGAAAAAGCGCCAACCAGCCATTCTCGACGCAACTGAAGGAACCTACGACCTTTAACCATCGGCGGGATACGCCGTTCAGCAACCAGGGAACCACGCCAACACCCACTGCTGGGACGCTCCTCAGGGCGGCCCAAAAGAGAGGATCACCGCCATGAGCAACACCAGACCGGATGTTTCTCGCAGGCTACCAGCAAAGCATTTTCGACTCTGTGCGGCGGTCGGAGTGACCGCAGCGGCGCTCACGCTGACCGGCTGCACCGGTAACCCCCCGGGTAACGCCACGTCCGGTTCCGGATCCGGTTCCTCAGCAGTATCCCCCGGCGCTTCAGCTTCCCCGGCAGCTCTGCCCGCCGGGGCCGGCCTGCCAGCGATTCCCGGCGTGGTCAAAGACGTCGAGCCGTCCGTCGTCACGATCCGGACCGCTGTGGGGCTCGGCAGCGGCGTCGTCTACCACAGCGACGGCTCGATCGTCACCGACGCCCACGTCGTGGAGGACCAGCAAAAGCAGGCCTTCAAAAACGTCCAGGTACAGTTCGCGGATGGCTCCCAGACCCAGGCCACCGTCGTCGGCGTAGACGACGTCACAGATGTCGCCGTCCTGAAAGT
>NZ_JBFRFD010000398.1:0-3542 GCF_052114645.1 Arthrobacter sp. 2YAF22_2 | reverse complement strand
GTGGATGCCGCCGGACAGAAGGGCACCGGCCGCTGGACGGTCATCTCGGCCCTCGAACTGGGCTCCCCGACGTCGGGCATCGCCGAATCGGTCTTCGCCCGCGCACTGTCCTCGCAGTCGGAGCAGCGCAAGCTGGCGCAGGAACTGCTCACCGGCGGCGAGGCCGCCGTCGACGTGCCGGAAACCTTTGTCGAGGATGTCCGGCAGGCGCTGTACGCCTCCAAGCTGGTCTCCTACGCCCAGGGGCTGGACATGCTCGGTTCCGCGGCCACGGAGTACGGCTGGGACCTCAAGCTGGACGAGATCGCCTCGCTGTGGCGCGGCGGCTGCATCATCCGGGCAGAGCTGCTCAAGGACATCACCAAGGCCTACGCCGCGGCAGAGAAGCCGGCCAACCTGCTGTTCGCCCCGGCGTTCACCAAGGCGATCGCCGAGGTCCTCCCGGCCTGGCGCCGCGTGGTGGCCACCGCGGTGCAGCTGGGCATCCCGGTCCCGGTGTTCTCCTCCTCGCTGGCCTACTACGACGGCCTGCGCCGCAAACGGCTCCCGGCCGCCCTGATCCAGGGCCAGCGCGACCTGTTCGGTGCGCACACCTACGGCCGCAATGACACCGAAGGCACTTTCCACACCCTCTGGGGCGAGGACAAGTCGGAAATCGCCGCGGTGGACACGCACTAGTCCGGTCCGTTCCGGCACGGCGGCCGGCGCTACCCGATACTCTGGGGGCGCCGGCCGTTCCTGTTTACGGCCGCACAGTTTTCCCGGCCGCACTGCCAGTCCGGCCGCACTGTCCTAAGGAGTCTTGCTCATGCCCCAGCCTGTCGCATTTGTCACCGGGGCGTCCACCGGGATAGGTTTCGAGGCCGCCCGGAAGCTCGCGGGGCACGGTTTTACCGTGTACGCCGGCGCCCGGCGGGTGGAGAAAATGGAACCGCTGAAGGCCGACGGCGTCCGGATCGTGGCGCTGGACGTGACGGACGGGGCCTCGATGGACGCCGCCGTCGGGGGAGTGCTCGCCGCCCACGGCCGGATCGACGTGCTGGTGAACAACRCCGGCTACGGGTCGTACGGCTCGCTCGAAGAGGTTGAACTCGCCGAGGCCCGGCGGCAGTTCGACGTCAACGTCTTCGGCCTGGCCCGGATGACCCAGCTCGTGCTTCCGGCCATGCGGGCCGCAGGCAGGGGCAGGATCATCAACGTCTCCTCGATCGGCGGCAAGATGTACGAGCCGCTGGGGGCCTGGTACCACGCCACTAAATTCGCCGTGGAGGGACTCAGCGATTCGCTGCGCGTGGAGCTTTCGCCGCACGGTATCCGGGTGTCGATCATTGAACCGGGGGGCACCCAGTCCGAGTGGGGCGCCATCGCCGCCGAGGGGCTGCGGGCCAGCTCGGGCGCGGGACCGTACGCGGCCCAGGCGAAGGTCGTGGCTGCAGCGCTGGCCTCCACCGACGGTTCGGCGCTGTCCTCGGAGCCCGCAGTGATTGCCGATGCGATCGTCCACGCAGCCACCTCGCCGCGGCCCAGAACCCGCTACCCGGTGGGGAAGGGTGCGCGGGCGATCCTGCTGCTGCGCCGGCTGCTGCCGGACCGCGCGTTCGACGTCGTGCTCTGGAAGATTTACCAGCGCTTTCCGGGATAGACAATGGCCCACGGGGCGGCTAGATGTGGTAATCGATCTCGTATTCGGCCGGATCGACGGCGGGCTTGGTTTCGCGCTGGGCGTCGCGGTGCCGCCAGGTCGCCGGCACGCCTGTCAGGATCGACTCGGCCGGTGCGTCCTTGACCACGACGGCGTTGGCGCCGATGGCACTGTCCCGGCCGATCGTGATGGGGCCCAGGACCTTGGCGCCGGCGCCGATGACGACGCGGTCCTCTATGGTGGGGTGCCGCTTGACCTTGGCGAGCGAACGGCCGCCGAGGGTGACGCCGTGGTAGATCATGACGTCCTCGCCGATCTCGGCGGTCTCGCCGATCACGACGCCCATGCCGTGGTCGATGAAGAAACGCCGGCCGATGGTGGCGCCGGGGTGGATCTCGATGCCGGTCAGGAACCGGGCCAGCTGGGAGATCAACCGGGCCGGGAAACGCAGCGAGGGGTTCTGCCACAAGCGGTGCGTGACGCGGTGCGCCCAGATCGCGTGCAGGCCGGAGTAGGCCAGGACGTTTTCGAAAGAGCCCCGCGCCGCCGGGTCGTGGGACCGGGCGGCGTCGAGGTCTTCCCTCAGTCTTGCGAAGAAGCTCACAAAGATCTTTCTACGAAGTCGTGGCCAGCGGGCTGGACTCAGCCGCGGATGTCGTCGTACAACACGGTGGAGATGTAGCGCTCCCCGAAGTCGCAGACAACGGCAACAATCAGCTTACCGGCGTTCTCCGGGCGCTTGGCGAGCTCCAGCGCCGCCCAGACGATCGCACCGGAGGAGATGCCGCCCAGGATGCCTTCCTTGATGCCCAGTTCGCGGGCCACACGCACCGAATCCTCCAGGCTGGCGTCCAGGACCTCGTCGTAGACGCTGGTGTCCAGGATCTCCGGGACGAAGTTGGCGCCCAGGCCCTGGATCTTGTGCGGACCGGCGTTGCCGCCGTTGAGGATGGCCGAGTCCTTGGGCTCGACGGCGATGATCTGCACGTCGGGCTTGCGCTCCTTGAGTACCTGTCCGACGCCGGTGACGGTCCCGCCGGTGCCGACACCGGCGACGAAGATGTCCACCTTGCCGTCGGTGTCGGTCCAGATTTCCTCCGCGGTGGTCCGGCGGTGGATCTCGGGGTTGGCCTCGTTGGCGAACTGCTGGGCCCAGATCGAGTTCTCCGTGTTGGCGACGATCTCCTGGGCTTTCTCGACGGCGCCGCGCATGCCGTCGGAACCGGGCGTCAGCACAATCTCAGCGCCGTAGGCGCGGAGCATGACGCGCCGTTCGGTGGACATGGTCTCCGGCATGGTGAGGATGACCTTGTAGCCGCGGGCCGCGCCGACCATGGCCAGGGCGATGCCCGTGTTCCCCGAGGTTCCCTCGACGATGGTCCCGCCGGGTTTCAGCGCGCCGGACTTCTCCGCGGCGTCGACGATCGCGACGCCGATCCGGTCCTTGACGCTGTTGGCCGGGTTGTAGAACTCCAACTTGACCGCCACCGTGGCGTCCAGGCCTTCGCTGAGCCGGTTGAGGCGGACCAGCGGGGTGCCGCCGACCAGCTGGGTAACGTCGTCATAGATCCGTGCCATGGGTGTGTATGCCTATCCGTGAGGAGGGAATTTTAAGGTCAGCCTAACGAGGGCCTCTGAACCCTGGCTAAGCCTTAAGCCATGCGGAGTAATATTTCCGGGCCTTGGCCAGCTTCGGGTTGATAATCACCTGGCAGTAGCCCTGCTCGGGGTACTTCGCGAAGTAGTCCTGGTGGAAATCCTCGGCCACGTGGAAAAGACGCAGCCGGCTCACCTCGGTGACGATGGGATGCGTCCACAGCTGCTGGTTCCGCTCGATCGCTTCCTCGAAGAGAATCTTTTCCTCGGTGGTCTCGTAGAACATTGAGGAACGGTACTGCGT
>NZ_JBFRFD010000397.1:0-3543 GCF_052114645.1 Arthrobacter sp. 2YAF22_2 | reverse complement strand
GGTCGGCCACGGTCTGCACCAGGTCTTGGCGGTCTTCGGGTTCCTTGTAGCGGAACCTATCCAAGTTGCCCAATATGGCGGCGTCCGCTCCGAGGTCCAGCAGACGGGCGGCGATACCCTCCATGCCGTTGTGGTCCATGTCGAGGAAGACTGCCCGCCCACCCTTGGCGAGACATTCCACGATGGCCGCGAGTGCCACAAACGTCTTGCCCGATTCGGGCTCCCCAAAGATGATGTTGACCTGGCTCGTGTAGAACATCCCCACGCCGTCCATGCGGCGCAGCACTGCCGGGGTGGGCGAGGGTGGAAGATCCCCAGCTAGTAGAGCGGCGATGTTCCCGTAAGCAACCGTGTTCCTTGTTCCTGACACAGGGGGTGCAGGTACAGGAACAGAGTGATCGTCGTAGGCGTCCGCCCGGAAGTAGTCGGGGACCGTCCTATCAGTAGTCAGCAACAGGTGCTCCCTCCATCAGCTCGTGCCATGCGTCGAGCGTGCGCGTGTCGTTGCCGACGATCTGCCATATGAGATCCCGGCGGAAGAAGTTCCCGTCCAGCAGCGGCCGGCACTCTCCCACCCTCAGGCGGACACAGGAGCCGGGGGGAAGGTCTCGGAGTTGTTCCCGCTGGCGCCGTTCGAACTCGTAGGCGTCGAAGGATCGGGGGTAGTCGTTGGCGTAGTCGGCCAGGTCAAGTTCAAGGACCGTCTGGATCATTTGCCGCTCCGACCTGTAGTGTTCATGTTGAGACCTGCCTCCATGTAGCTCTCTTTGCCCTCACTGGAATTGCCGTTCCGGTGGGGGTTCTTTGCGGCGACCGCTGCGTCATTCAGCGGGCCTTCGTGGCTTTTGCCGTGCCAGTAGCCCGATTCCCATGCCGCCGCCAGGTCGGCCACGGTGTAAGTCGCGCTCACTAGGAGGCCTCTGCTTCAAACGCGGCGTTGATGTAGTCCTCAACATCCGACGCCCTGAACATCCGGCGCCCTCCGATTTTGGCGGACCTGGGCGCGGTTCCTGCGTGGATCATCCAGCGGAGTTGAGCCTCAGACTTCCGCAGTTGCTCGGCCGTCTCGGCCAGTGTCAACAGCGTGGCGATTGCTAGTGCCATGACGTTCCTATTCTCTTGGGGACTTCTGGTCGAGTCCTGATATGAATAGCATCGCCCATGATTGGGGGTGGTGTCAAGCTCTTGGGGAATGTAGTCTTATTCGTATGCAGAATAATGAGAACAACGTCGCCGATCTCGCTAGACGCACCTTCGGCGAATCCGTGAGGAAATACCGGCTCGCTAACGAGTGGACGCAGGACACTCTGGCTAAGACCGTCACGGCAAACGGCATAAACGCTACGCAGACGATGATTGCCAAGATTGAGCGGGGCGACAGGCCTACTTCCATCAGTGAGGCCGCCGTGATCGCCGCAACGTTCAACATTCCAATTCAGGCGCTTTTACCTCTGGATCGGGAGTCCGCTACGCAGTCGCATTTGGGAGCCCTGCTGTCGAATTTCCACGGCCAGATGGATCGTTATCACATGTTTTTGGCGAACGCGATGAGCGTGCAGGCTTCGCTTGAAAACCTGCTGAACGAATGGGATGAGTACGTGCGCGACCTGACCCCAGCGGAGCGCGAGCATCTGGCAAAGGCGGACATAGACGCCCGACCGAGCATCGAGAACGGAATGAGGCAAAAGGTCCATGGCGAGCATTCAGAAAAGGGGTAACGGTTCCTGGCGGGCGCGTTACCGTGACGCGGCCGGGAAGGAGCATGCCAGGCACTTTCCGCGGAAGATCGACGCTCAGCGCTGGCTTGATGAGGTAACAGCCTCAGTCGTCACCGGCCGGTATGTGGATCCCAAAGGCGGGAAGATCACGTTTGCCCAATGGTTCGAGCAATGGGCCGCGACTCAGGTTTGGGCCACCGGCACCAAGTTGAAGGCGGAGCAGGCGCTGGCCATAGCCACATTCCGCGAGCATCAGATCAGGTCAATACTGCCGTCCCACGTACAGGCCTGGGTCAAGGGGATGTCCGCGAGGCTGGCGCCGGCCACGGTGAAGGTCTACTTCAATATCGTGAGCTCCGCCTTCCGGGCTGCGGTCACGGACAAGGTCATCGCGGAAAACCCATGCACCGGGGCGAAGTTGCCGCGTGAGCGCCGCCGTGAARCAGCGATGACTATTCCCACACCGGAGCAACTGGGGAAGGCGCTGGAAGTCGCTCCGGACTGGTTCGCGCCGTTCGTTTCCGTCTGCGCGTTCGCCGGTCTGCGGCTGGGTGAAGCGGCGGGCTTGCAGTTGGCTGACGTGGATTTCTTGCGCCGGACCATTAGCGTGTCCCGGCAGATCCAAGGAAACACGAAAGCCAGTGCTGAGGTGGTCCCGCCCAAGCATGGGTCAGAGCGGGTGGTCTATGTGGCTGATGAACTGATCCAGGTCTTAGCCCTCCACGTGCAAACCGTTGGCGTGTTCGGTGAGGAACAATGGCTGTTCGGGTCCGGCGGTACTTACTTCAACCGCAATTCAGCGGCTGACCGCTGGCGAGATGTCCGCGAGGATGCCGGCATAGGTGAGTTCACGCTTCATGACCTCCGGCACTTTTACGCCTCCGGCCTTATCGCTGATGGGTGCGACGTCGTAACTGTGCAGCGGGCACTGGGACATGCCGCGCCGTCGATCACCTTGAACACGTATTCCCATCTCTGGCCGACTGCCGAGGACAAAACGAGGACCGCGGGATCAAGGCTGATCGCTGCGGTCCTCGTGGATTCTGCGGACTCTGTGCGGACTGGGGAAGCAACTTCCCTGTAATCACAAGGCCAGATTGGGACTAGCTGCGGAAGTTCACGAACTGCAGGTCGGCTTCGTCAAAGCCCTTCAGCAGGTTCATGGTTTCCTGGAGGTCGTCGCGGGACTTGGAGGTCACACGCAGTTCGTCGCCCTGGATCTGCGACTTGACGGACTTCGGGCCCTCGTCGCGGATCAGCTTGTTGATCTTCTTCGCGAGATCCTGCGCAATGCCCTCCTTGATGCTCGCCTCGAGGCGGTATTCCTTGCCCGAGGCGAAGGGCTCGCCCGTGTCGAGGGACTTCAGCGAGATGCCGCGGCGGATCAGCTTGGACTGCAGCACGTCCAGGACTGCCAGCACCCGTTCCTCGGAGTTGGCCTTCATCAGGATCTTCTCACCGCTGAAGTCGACTTCGGCGCCGACGCCCTTGAAGTCGTAACGCTGCGCCAGTTCCTTCTGGGCCTGGTTCAGCGCGTTGGCAACTTCCTGCTTGTCGACCTTGCTGACGACGTCGAATGTGGATTCGCCTGCCATGACTGTCCTCCTGGTGTTGTCCGGACGCCCTCCTGCAGGGCGGTGTTTCCTGCATTCCAGCCTAGTACGGATGCTCCGGTTGTGGAGGTGCCGCGGGCGGCCGGTCCTCTCAGTCGGCTCAAAGCTGAACCTCGGGGGAGACGAAGCTTGGTCCGGCATAGTTGTAGCCGTTGGATAAGTCGTTTGAAGGGCAAGGCACATGAACCGCAAGGCCGTCCGTTACGTCACCC
>NZ_JBFRFD010000396.1:0-3551 GCF_052114645.1 Arthrobacter sp. 2YAF22_2 | reverse complement strand
GGTCTGGTTCTCGATGAGCCGCGACGGCCTGCTGCCGGGTTGGTTTGCCAAGACGGACCGCCACGGCACCCCGCAGCGCGTGACGTGGATTGCGGGCGCGGCATCGGCTGTGCTGGCGGGAGTCTTCCCGATCAAGGCCGTCGCGGACCTGACGAACATCGGCATCCTGGCCGCGTTCGTCGTCGTCTGCCTCTCCGTTATTATTTTCCGTTACAAGAGGCCCGAGGCCCCGCGAACCTTCCGGCTGCCTTTCATGCCTGTGGTTCCGCTCTTCGGCATGCTGGCCTCTCTGTTCCTGATGGTGCAACTGCACTGGGAGACGTGGGTCCGTTTCGTCGTCTGGCTGGTCGTCGGGTTGGCCATCTACTTCGGTTATGGCCGCAAGCATTCCTTGATGAACCCGGACAGCCCGCGGCACGAGGAAGCCGTCGAGATGCACCGCCACGTCGGCTAGCCGGGAGAGGACGACGACGGCGTTGGGCGCTCCCGCCCACGCCACCCTCGACGCGCCCCCGCAGATCCGGTCGGGATCTGCGGGAGCGTCGCGCCGAAGGCCGCCGGACCTGAGGGAGCGTCGCAGGGAAGGGTGCCGGATCTGCGGGAGCGTCGCGGGGAGCCGGGGATGACGGAAGGTTCTAGATTTCTAACCAGTATTGCTCGGAAAACATCGCTTTATCTTATGAAAACCCGGTCGCATACTGAATCTAGAACCGTCCACATATTGAGAAAGAACGAGTGCAGCCATGACCCATACTTCAACGGATTCCGGGCCTGAAGCCGGCAACGATGCCGTCTCGGAAGGCTCGCCCGTGCTGGAGGCCTCGGCCCTCGCCGGGGAGACCATCGCGCTGGTCCGCCGCTGGCTCACCGCGGCGGCCGAAGTACCCGTCGATGCCTCCGCCGCGCAGCTCGCCGGCGTGTTGAAGGACCCGAACGGGTTGGACTTCACGGTCGGGTTCGTGGACGGCGTCGTCCGACCCGAAGACCTGCAGGTCGCCGCGCGCAACCTCGCCGCCCTTGCCCCCAAGGTCCCGGCATTCCTGCCGTGGTACATGCGCAGCGCGGTCCGCGTCGGTGGGGCGATGGCCCCGGTCCTGCCCCAGGTCGTCATCCCGATTGCGCGCCGCGTGCTCCGTGAAATGGTGGGCCACCTGATCGTCGACGCGACCGACGCCAAGCTGGGCCCGGCCATCGCGAAGATCCGCAAGGACGGCATCAAACTGAACGTGAACCTGCTGGGTGAGGCCGTACTGGGCGAACACGAAGCCTCCCGCCGGCTCGAGGGCACGCACACCCTCCTCGCCCGGCCCGATGTGGACTACGTTTCCATCAAGGTTTCCTCCACCGTGGCCCCGCACTCCGTCTGGGCCTTCGAGGAGGCCGTGGAGCACGTGGTCGAGAAGCTCACGCCGCTCTTCGCCCGGGCGGCATCCTTCCCCAAGGCCAAGTTCATCAACCTGGACATGGAGGAATACAAGGACCTGGACATGACCATTGCGGTCTTCACCCGGATCCTGGACAAGCCCGAGTTCAAGGACCTGGAGGCCGGCATCGTGCTCCAGGCCTACCTGCCGGATGCCCTGTCCGCGATGATCCGGCTGCAGGACTGGGCCGCCGCCCGGCGCGCCGACGGCGGCGCCGCGATCAAGGTCCGCGTGGTCAAGGGCGCCAACCTGCCGATGGAACAGGTTGAGGCCTCCGTCCACGGCTGGCCGCTCGCCACCTGGGGCACCAAGCAGGATACCGATACCAACTACAAGCGCGTCATTAACTACTCACTGCACCCTGACCGGGTCCGCAACGTCCGGATCGGCGTCGCCGGCCACAACCTCTTCGACGTCGCCTTCGCCTGGCTGCTGGCCAAGCAGCGCGGCATCGCGGATACCGCACGGCAGAGTATCGAGTTCGAGATGCTCCTCGGCATGGCGCAGGGCCAGGCAGAAGCCGTCAGGAAAGAGGTCGGCTCGCTCCTGCTCTACACCCCGGTGGTCCATCCCGCCGAGTTCGACGTGGCGATCGCCTACCTGATCCGCCGCCTCGAGGAGGGCGCCAGCCAGGACAACTTCATGTCCGCCGTGTTTGAGCTCAGCGAAAACGAATCTCTCTTCGAGCGCGAGAAGCAGCGTTTCCTCGCCTCGCTCGCTAAGCTCGACGACGACGTCCCGGTCCCGAACCGCCTGCAGAACCGAGCCCTTCCGGCTGGGCCGATGCCGGCCGACTCCTTCGAAAACACCGCGGATACCGATCCGTCGCTGCCCGCCAACCGCGACTGGGGCCGCGCCATCCTGGGCCGCGTGGCGACCTCCATGCTGGGCAACGCCGCCGTCGAGGCCGCCACCATCACCGATGAGGCGACCCTGGACGCCGTCATCGACACTGCCCTGGCCAAGGGCAAGGCCTGGGGCGCCCTCACCGGCGCCGAGCGGGCCGAGGTCCTGCACCGCGCCGGCGACGTCCTGGAGTCCCGCCGAGCCGACCTCCTCGAAGTCATGGCGAGCGAGACCGGCAAGACGATCGACCAGGGCGATCCCGAGGTCAGTGAGGCCGTCGACTTCGCGCATTACTACGCCGAGGCGGCACGCAAGCTCGACGACGTCGACGGYGCCACGTTCGTCCCGGCGAAGCTGACCGTGGTGACTCCGCCGTGGAACTTCCCGGTCGCCATCCCCGCCGGTTCCACCCTCGCCGCGCTCGCGGCCGGCTCCGCCGTCGTGATTAAACCCGCGAAGCAGGCCCGTCGCAGCGGTGCCGTCATGATCGAAGCGCTCTGGGAAGCCGGCGTGCCGCGCGACGTGCTGACCATGGTGCAGTTGGGCGAGCGGGAGCTGGGTCAGCGGTTGATCTCTCACCCCGCCGTGGATCGCGTCATCCTGACCGGCGGCTACGAGACAGCCGAGCTGTTCCGYTCCTTCCGSAARGACCTGCCSCTGCTSGCCGARACCWSCGGYAAGAACGCCATCATCGTCACCCCGAGCGCCGACCTGGACCTGGCCGCGAAGGACGTCGCGTACTCTGCCTTCGGCCACGCCGGCCAGAAATGCTCCGCCTCGTCGCTGGTGATCCTGGTGGGGTCTGTCGCCACTTCCAAGCGCTTCCACAACCAGCTGATCGACGCTGTTACCTCGCTCAAGGTCGGCTACCCTGAGGATCCCGCCAGCCAGATGGGGCCGATCATCGAGCCTGCCGGCGGCAAGCTCCTCGATGCGTTGACCACCCTCGGCGAGGGCGAGGCCTGGGCCGTTGAGCCGAAGCAACTGGACGAGTCCGGCCGGCTCTGGAGCCCGGGTGTTCGCTACGGGGTTCGGCGCGGATCGTATTTCCACCTCACAGAGTTCTTTGGCCCGGTCCTGGGAGTCATGACGGCGGAGACCCTGGAGGAGGCCATCGCGCTCCAGAACCAGATCGAGTACGGACTGACCTCGGGCCTGCACTCGCTCAATTCGGACGAACTGGCGCTCTGGCTGGACACCGTCCAGGCTGGCAACCTCTACGTCAACCGCGGCATCACCGGAGCCATCGTGCAGCGTCAACCCTTCGGCGGCTGGAAGAAG
>NZ_JBFRFD010000395.1:0-3559 GCF_052114645.1 Arthrobacter sp. 2YAF22_2 | reverse complement strand
GGCCCTGCACTTCGACCTGACCGTGCCGTTCGCGCGGTACGTGGTGGAGAACGCCGGTTACCTTGCGTTCCCGTTCCGCCGCTACCAGATCCAGAAAGTCTGGCGCGGGGAGCGTCCGCAGGAAGGCCGCGCCCGCGAATTCACCCAGGCGGACATCGACATCGTCGGCGACGGCGCGCTGCCGTTCCGCTACGACGTCGAGATCGCGCTGGTGATCGCCGAAGCGCTCGGGGCGCTGCCGATCCCGGACTTCCTGCTCCGGATCAACAACCGCAAGCTCGCCGAAGGCTTCTACAACGGCATCGGTCTTACCGACACCGCCGGCGTACTGCGCAGCATCGACAAACTCGAGAAGATCGGACCGGCCAAGGTGGCCGAGCTGCTCCAGGCCGAGCTCGGTGCCACCGCAGAGCAGGCGCAGGCCGCGCTCCAACTGGCCGGCATCCGCACCCCGGACACCTCCTTCGTGCAACAGGTCCGGGCGCTGGGCGTCAGCAACGACCTGCTGGAGGAAGGCCTGAACGAGCTGGAGCAGGTCATTGCCGCCGCCGTCCAGCGCGCCCCGGGCAAGGTCGTCGCGGACCTCAGCATCGCCCGCGGCCTGGACTACTACACCGGCACCGTGGTGGAAACCGTCTTGGTGGGGCACGAGCAGCTGGGCTCGATCTGCTCCGGCGGCCGCTACGACGCCCTGGCGAGCAAGGGCAGCCGGACCTTCCCCGGCGTCGGACTCTCGATTGGCGTGACCCGGCTGGTATCCCGGATCCTGAGCCAGGACCTGGCCAAGGCGTCCCGTGCGGTGCCCACCGCCGTGCTGGTGGCGCTCAGCAACGACGAAAGCTGGGGAGCGGCGCAGGACGTGGCCGCGCAACTGCGCTCCCGCGGGATCGCCACGGAGGTCGCGGCGAAGGCCGAGAAGTTCGGCAAGCAGATCAAGTTCGCGGACCGCCGCGGCATCCCCTTCGTCTGGTTCACCGACGACGACGGCAAGCACCAGGTCAAGGACATCCGCACCGGCGAGCAGGTCGACGCCGATCCGGCCGTTTGGGCGCCGGCAGCGGAGGACCTCCACGTCAGGATCCTCAAGGGCTAACGGTGTCCATCGCCGTGGCTGCGGCGTAGAATTTGCCTTGCGCGGCTGGGGTTGGCGCAGCGGGATCCACCGAGGAGGATTCGCAATGCAAGACGGAAACTACGCCGTTGATGACGTCCTCGTGGACCCCCAATGGCTGGAAGACCACCTCGGCGATCCGCTGCTTCGGCTTGTCGAAGTCGACGTCAATGCGGCCGCCTATGACGCCGGGCATATTCCCGGCGCCACCCTGTGGAACATCTACCGGGACCTGAAGGACGCCGACTACAAGCTGATGGACCAAGCGGTCATCGGGGACCTGCTGGCGAAGTCCGGGATCACGCCGGACTCGACGGTGGTCTTCTACGGCTACGCGCCGGCAATGGGCTTTTGGCTGATGAAGCTCTACGGCCACGCCGCGGCCCGCATCCTCGACACGTCCAGGACCTCCTGGCAGCAGGCGGGCCGGGCATGGACGACGGAGCCGTCCGCGCCTGCCGTGACCGAATACCCGTTGCCCGGCCCGGACCCGCGGCTCCGGGCCGTACAACCGGACGTGGCGGACGCCGTCGGGCGGCCGGGAATCACCCTGTTGGATGTCCGCACCGGGGCGGAATTCCGCGGCGAACGGTTCTGGCCTTCAGGGGGCGCCGAGCCCGGCGGCCGCGCCGGGCGCATCCCCTCGGCGACGCACCTGGAGATCGACGGATTGCGCACGCCCGACGGCGCCTTCCGCAGCGGCGCAGAGGTGCGCCGGCTCTTCGCGCCGGTGGCGGATTCGGGCGGCGAAGTCATCACGTACTGCACGGTCGGTGCGCGCGCGTGCACGGCCTGGTTCGCGCTCACCTACCTCGCCGGGCGGGAGCAGGTCCGGGTCTACGACGGCTCCTGGGCCGAATGGGGCCGGATGCCGGCCACCCCCGTAGACGCCGGCTGATCTGTCCGGGCCGCTGCGGCCTTTCAAACGGGTAAACTCGAACGGGACCGCTCCAGTAGCGGTCCTGATATCTGTACCTGTTGGACCTGACTTTGATTTTCCCTCTGTCTTCTTCAGAAAGGCGTGCTGTGCTGCGCACACATGACCTCGGATCCCTTCGCTCCGAGCACATTGGACAAACCGTAACCCTCGCCGGCTGGGTCGGCCGGCGTCGTGACCACGGTGGTGTCGCATTCGTTGACCTGCGCGACGCTTCGGGCGTCGCCCAGGTGGTCGTCCGCGAGGAAGAGGTCTTCCACGGCCTCCGCAACGAATATGTGCTGCAGGTGATCGGCACCGTGTCCAAGCGACCCGAGGGCAACGAGAACCCGTCGCTGGCCACCGGGGAGATCGAGGTCATCGCCGAGAAGGTCATCATCCTCAACACCTCGGAGGCCCTGCCGTTCCAGATCGACGAGCACGTCGAAGTCGGCGAAGAGGCCCGCCTGAAGCACCGCTACCTGGACCTGCGCCGGCCGGGTCCGGCCCACAACCTGCGCCTGCGCTCCGAAGCCAACCGGGTGGCGCGCGAGCTGCTGCACCAGGACGGTTTCGTCGAGGTCGAGACCCCCACGYTGACGCGKTCGACGCCGGAAGGCGCCCGCGACTTCGTCGTCCCCGCCCGCCTCGCGCCGGGTTCCTGGTACGCGCTGCCGCAGTCGCCGCAGCTGTTCAAGCAGCTCCTGCAGGTCGGCGGCTTCGAGAAGTACTACCAGATCGCCCGCTGCTACCGCGATGAGGACTTCCGCGCGGACCGCCAGCCGGAGTTCACCCAGCTCGACATCGAAGCCAGCTTCGTGGAACAGGATGACATCATCCGGCTCGGCGAAAACATCGTCAAGGCGCTGTGGAAGCTGATCGACGTCGAGATCCCCACCCCGATCCAGCGCATCACCTACCACGATGCGATGGCCCGGTTCGGCTCCGACAAGCCGGACCTGCGCTTCGGCCTTGAGCTGACCGAGCTCACCGAATTCTTCAAGGACACCAACTTCGGCGTCTTCAAGGCTCCCTACGTCGGTGCCGTCGTCATGCCCGGCGGCGCCTCGCAAGCCCGCCGCGCGCTGGACGCCTGGCAGGAATGGGCCAAGCAGCGCGGCGCCAAGGGCCTCGCCTATGTCCTGTTCAAGGAAGACGGCGAACTTGCCGGCCCCGTGGCCAAGAACCTGACCGAGACCGAGCGCGCCGGCCTCGCCGACGCCGTCGGCGCCAAGCCGGGCGACTGCATCTTCTTCGCAGCCGGCGAGAAGTCGCCGTCCCGTGCCCTGCTCGGCGCGGCCCGCGTCGAGATCGGCCACCGCACCGGCCTGATCAACCCCAGCGACTGGGCCTTCTGCTGGGTAGTCGACGCGCCGATGTTCGAACCGGCCGCAGCAGCCGTCGCGTCCGGTGACGTCGCCGTCGGCGGCGGCCAGTGGACGGCCGTGCACCACGCCTTCACGTCGCCGAAGCCGGAATTCATGGACAGCTTCGACAAGGATCCCGAGTCGGCTCTGTCCTACGCCTACGAC
>NZ_JBFRFD010000394.1:0-3564 GCF_052114645.1 Arthrobacter sp. 2YAF22_2 | reverse complement strand
GCTTAAACACTTTCGGCACCCGCCGTAGCGGGTGCCGAAAGTGTTTAAGCAGCGCTCTAGAGGACGTCCGAAAGGAAGCCCTTCAGCCGCTCGGTCCGCGGCTCCGTGAAGAGTTGTTCCGGCGGTCCGGTCTCCACGACGACGCCCGCATCCATAAAGGTCACGGTGTCCGACACGTTCCTCGAGAAGCCCATCTCGTGGGTCACCACCACCATGGTCATGCCCCCCTTGGCGAGATCGGTCATGAGCGCCAGGACACCCTTGACCAGCTCAGGGTCCAGCGCCGAAGTGGCCTCGTCAAAGAACATCACTTCAGGCTTCATGGCCAGCGCGCGGGCGATGGCCACCCGCTGCTGCTGGCCGCCGGAGAGGTTGGCGGGCCGGGAATCCGCCTTGTGCTTCAGGCCCACGAGCTCCAGCTGGGCCAGCGCCTCGGCCCGTGCCTGCTCCTTGGACATCCCGCGCAACTTCCGGAGCGCCAGGGACACGTTCTCCACCACTGTCTTGTGCGGGAACAAGTTGAATTGCTGGAAGACCATGCCGATCCGCCGGCGCAGTTCATCCGGGTTGTCCTTGAGCACCGAGCGGCCGTCCAGCAGAATGTCGCCCTGCTCGGGTTCGATCAGCCGGTTCATGACCCGAAGGAGGGTGGACTTGCCGGAGCCCGAAGGGCCGATCACGGAGGCCGTGCTGCCCTTCTCGACATGCAGGTCGATGCCGCGCAGGACCTTGTTCGACCCGAAAGCCAGATGGATGTTCCGTGCCGTCAGCGATCCTGAAACGAACTCACTCATGCCTGGGCTCCCTTTCCGACGACGGCGGCTGCCTCGTCCGGTTCTTTCTTCTCCGGCCGGCCCGAGCGCAGACGGCGGTCGATCCAGTTCACGAAGTGCGTCAGCGGGACGGTGAGCGCCAAATAGAACACCGCGGCCGCCACGTACGGTGAAAGGTTTCCGCTGTTGGACGCCGCGTCCTTGCCGATCTGGAAGATTTCGCGTTCCGTGGCCAGGAGGCCGAGCATGAAGACCAGGGACGACTCCTTGATCAAGGCAATGAACTGGTTGACCAGCGCCGGCAGGACCCGCCGGACACCCTGGGGCACGACGACCAGGCGCATGGCGGGGCCGTAGCCGAAGCCCAGCGCGCGGGTGGCCTCAAGCTGGCCCTTGTCGACACTCTGGATCCCGGAGCGGAAGATTTCGCCGATGTAAGCGGCCGACATCAGCGACAGTGCAGCGATAGCCATCGGATACGGGCTGCTGGATCCGGTGACTTGCTTGAAAATCGGTCCGAAGCCCAGCCCGATCACCAAGATGGTCAGGATGGGCGGCAGCCCGCGCAGCACATCGGTGTAGATGCGTGCAATCCAGCGGGCGGCGGCGTTCCGGGAAATCCCCATGAGGGCAAGCACCATGCCAAGCACCGTCCCGATGACGCCCGAGGTGACGGCCAAAACGAGCGTGTTTGGCAGCCCGACGGCAAACATCTTGGGCAGGACTTCGCCTATCGCCTTCCAGTCCAGGAAGGTATCAGAAAGCAGTGTGAGGAAATCCACGAAACGCGCCGGACTACTTCGCGGGAACCAGGACGGCCTTGCTGCCCGGCTTCCAGCCCTGCGGGGTCTGCTCGGCAGCGGTCGGGCGGTCCGTGTACCACTGGGCCGTGAGCTTGGTCCACGTGCCGTCAGCGATCACGGCGTCGAGGCCGGAATTGAGGGCATCAATCAGCGGCTGGTTGTCCTTGTTCACTGCCCAAGCAGTGAAGTTCTGGGTGTTGACGACCTTTTCGGCAATCTCGGTGTTGTCGCCCTCCTTGACCTGGCCGGTGGCCTGCTGCGACGGTGCCACCCAGGCATCCACCTGGCCGCTCTTCACGTTGGCGTACACGGTGTTGTAATCCGGGAAACGGACCGGCTCGAGCTTGAGCGTGTTGGTCACGTAGTCGTCCTGGACAGTGCCCTGGACGACGCCGATGCGGACGCCGTCCTTCAGGTCGGCGAAGCCCTTGACCTTGGCGTCGCTCTTGGTCACGACGGCCATGTAGCCGAAGTCGTAGCCGTTGGTGAAGCCAACGGTCTCGCGTCGCTTGTCCGTCGTGGAGATCGAGGAGGATCCGACGTCGAACTGCTTGTTCTTGACCTGGGAAAGCAACGCGGAGAAGTCAGTGGAGGCGAATTCGACCTTGAGCCCCAGCTTGTCGCCCACGGCGCGCAGCAGTTCGTTGTCATAGCCGGTGAACTTGCCCGACGGGTCAATGAAGATGTTGGGAGGGGCATCGGAGAGGGTGCCAACACGGAGGGTGCCCTCGGTGGTGAGGCCGAGCTTGGTCTTGTCGATCTTGTCCAAGGGGGTGACGTCCTTGGTGGTGTACTTGTCCAGCGTCTGCTGGTCGCTGCCGGCGAGGGCGTCGGTGGGCGAGCCGCTGGGCTGCGCCGATCCCGAGCCGCAGGCTGCGAGGGAAACGGCCAGGGCTACGGCGACGGGAGCCGCGGTCAGCCACTTCAGGGCTTTGCTTTTCATCACGCATTCACTTTCGTCTGACATTCAGTGGGTCGCGGGGAGGCTCATCGGGCCCGGCTGTTGGTTTAGGCACCGGCTGAACCAGCGTGCCGCGAAAGATAATTGTGTCACCCGCCCCAGAAGGCGTCTCAATCCGAATTATCCGCTGTCGAAGTAGGCGCTAAGCGAAGAATCTCCACGGTCAGGCGGGATAGACTGCCGCCGCGGCCGGTGCCGGCGGGACTCGGCGGAATCATCGCCGGTCCCGGAAGCCGGCGGCGCGAACCCCCGTGGATGTGATTTGCGTCGCTAGCACTGGATTTGCGCCCCGCAGACGCCTAAGGGAGGCCTGTTCGGGGCCAACGTGTCGGTTTAAGAAGGACGCCGCAGGGGATCCACGGAAGGCCGCGGCCCGGGCACCGCCCTAGAAGTCGCCGCGGCTGGCGTCTTCGGGCGGCAGCACCGGCCAGTCACCCTCGATCACGGCGGCCGGCTTGGTCTTGCGCAGATAGCTTTGAAAATCCGAGGCCTGGGAGGTGGCCCACTCGACCTGGAGTTGGTGGAGGTGGCTGGCCGGCATGCGCAGCTTTGGAAACTTCCCGGCCATCGCGTCGAGCATGCGCAACGTCGCCAGCGCATCCGCCGCGGACGTGTGGGCGTTGTCCAGGTTCACGCCGTACTCCTCGCACAGCGCGGTGAGGGTGCGCTTGCCCTTGCGGTACCGGTCCACCTGCTTGTTCATGATGTAGGGGTCCAGGACGGGGAAGCGGCTGAGCTGGGGTACGCCGTAGCGGGCCGACTCGGCGGCGAGCACGGTGAAATCGTAACTGGCGTTGAACGCAATCACCGGAACGCCGGTGTCGAACAGTTCCTGCAGGACCGCCGCCAGTTCCCGTGTCACCTCGGCAGCCGGGCGGCCCTCGCGGCGGGCCTGTTCGGTGGTGACTCCGTGCACATCGCTGGCCTCGGTGGGGATTTCCACGCCCGGATCGGCCAGCCATTCGTGTTCTTTGATGACCGCCCCGTGGGCGTCCACCACGGTCACGGAGGCCGTCACGATCCTCGC
>NZ_JBFRFD010000393.1:0-3564 GCF_052114645.1 Arthrobacter sp. 2YAF22_2 | reverse complement strand
CTTCGGCACCGTCAAGGAAGCCATGGCCGAGACCGGCGCCGACGTCTCCATCGTCTTCGTGCCGCCGGCCTTCACCAAGGACGCCGTCGTCGAAGCCATCGAGGCCGGCATCGGCCTGGTCGTCGTCATCACTGAGGGCGTCCCGGTCCAGGACTCCGCCGAGTTCTGGGCGCTGGCCCAGTCCAAGGTCGACGCCAACGGCAAGCAGGTTACCCGCATCATCGGGCCGAACTGCCCCGGCATCATCACCCCGGGTGAGGCCCTCGTGGGCATCACCCCGGCCAACATCACGGGCAAGGGCCCCATCGGCCTGGTCTCCAAGTCGGGCACCCTGACCTACCAGATGATGTATGAACTCCGCGACCTCGGCTTCTCCACCGCCATCGGCATCGGCGGCGACCCGGTCATCGGCACCACCCACATCGATGCGCTCGAAGCGTTCGAGGCCGACCCCGAGACCAAGGCCATCGTCATGATCGGCGAAATCGGCGGCGACGCCGAAGAGCGTGCCGCCGACTACATCAAGGCGCACGTCACGAAGCCGGTCGTCGGCTACGTGGCAGGCTTCACCGCCCCGGAAGGCAAGACCATGGGCCACGCCGGCGCCATCGTCTCCGGTTCCGCGGGCACCGCCCAGGCCAAGAAGGAAGCCCTCGAGGCTGCCGGCGTCAAGGTCGGCAAGACGCCGTCCGAGACCGCCACGCTGCTGCGCGAAGTCTTCGCAGCCCTCTAGGCTCCCAGCTCTAGCGCTCCGCACCAACGCGGGGTCACTTCCGGCCCGTCCCAGTCACCGGGACGGGCTCGAAGTGGCCCCGCGTTGCGTCGTTAAGCGGCGACGGCGGCACTGAGCGCCGCGGTCGGTCGAGTAGTGTTTAGGAAAGGCAAAAGGCGCGCCCCGGGTGCGCAGGCAGGGGATCTCGATGGCAGAAACGCGGCGGACGCTGGTGGATGTCGTCGTCGACACGGTCCTCGAGTACATTCTCAGCGGCCAGATTAAGCCCGACGACGCCCTACCGCCGGAAGCGGACATCGCCAAGGAATCCGGCGTCAGCCGGCTGACGGCCCGTGAAGCGATGAAAGTTCTCAAAGCCCAGGACGTGGTTTACGTCAAGCGCGGCCTCGGCACGTTCGTCAATCCTCCTGAACGCTGGACCGGGCTGGACGCGATCATGCGGGCGGCCTCCAGGGGAGTGGCCTCCGACCAGGTGGCCCTGCGCCTGCTGGAGGTCCGGCGTATGGTCGAAACCGGCGCCGCGGAACTCGCGGCCGAGCGGCACAGCCAGGCCGACCTCGCCGCGATGAGGGAGAGCGTTGAACGGATGGAGGCCGCCCACCATTCCGGTGACGTCGATGCGCTGACCCTGGCGGACATCGCCTTCCACGACACTGTCCTGCGGGCGTCCGGCAACCCCTTCGTGCCGGCTCTGCTGGCCCAGCTGTCCACCCTGCTGTACGCGATGCGGCGGGAGACCTCTGCGTTCCCCGATGTCCAGCGGCACGCCATCCACCACCACAAGGTGGTCCTGGCCGCCATCGCCGCCGGCGAGCCCTCCGCCGCTCGCTCCGCGATGGACGCCCACATCACCCAGACGTTCGAGGACTACAAGCAGTACCTTGCGGTCTCCAGCCGCGGCGCCGCCGCCAGCTGACCTGGGCACGGGCCTACGGCCTGCGACCCGGCGCCCCTTGCGCCGTGCCCCCTCAAAATCCCTATGACCCAACCCCTGTTGACGCCCTACCGCCGTGTGATTAGAATCTCATACAGATATCAGACATCTGACATCTCGGACATCTCGGATTGCCGCAAGCCAAAGGAGTCTTCATGCGCGCGCACGTCCTTTCCCAGGGCACCCTGATCACCGGTGGAGGCCCGCGATGACCTCCCTGACAGCTGCCCCCGCGTTGAGCGAGCTGGGCCAGACCACACTTCGCAAGGTCCGACGGCGGGTCATGCCGCTGATTGTCCTGCTGTACTTCGTCGCCTACCTGGACCGCAACAACGTGGGCTTCGCCAAGCTCGGCATGCAGGGCGACATCGGCCTCACCGAGGCCGCCTACGGCCTGGGTGCCGGCATCTTCTTCCTTGGTTACGCCCTGCTGGAGATCCCTAGCAACGGCGGAATGTACCGCTTCGGTGCGAGGAAGTGGATCGCCCGCATCCTCATCAGCTGGGGCATCTTCGCCACCGCCATGTTCCTGGTCAACGGCGAGACCACCTTTTACATCATCCGCTTCCTGCTCGGCGCTGCCGAAGCCGGCTTCTTCCCGGCCATCCTTTTCTACCTGACCCTCTGGTTCCCGGCCGCGCAGCGCGTGACCGTTCTGGGTATCTTCATCCTCGCCCAGCCCATCTCCAACGCTTTGGGTGCACCGGTGTCCGGCATGCTCCTGGGCCTGGAAGGCGTCGCCGGCCTGCACGGCTGGCAGTGGCTGTACATCCTTGAGGGCATCCCGGCCATCGTGCTGGGCGTCATCACGCCGTTCATCATGACCGACCGGCCGGAGCACGCCAAATGGCTCAAGCCCAATGAGCGCGAGTGGCTCACCACCACCATGAGCAAGGAGCTGGCCGACAAGCAGAAGGACGGCAAGCACAACTTCCTGGCCGGCCTGAAGGACCCCCGCACCCTGGCGTACTCGGCCCTGTACTTCGGCCTGGTCTGCGGCATCTACGGCCTGGGCCTCTGGCTGCCGACCATCGTCAAGGCGCTCGGCAAGTTCGATACCGTCCAGGTGGGCTTCATCGTCTTCATCCCGTACGCGATCGCCGCGGTGTTCGTCTACTTCTGGAGCAAGCGCTCGGACCGCACCGGCAACCGGGTGTGGCACGCCAGCGTCAGCATGGTGATTGCCGCCGTCGGCCTGCTCGGCGCCGGGTACCTGCTCCCGGTCAACGCCGTGCTGGCTATGGTCTTCCTCACCCTGGCAGCCATGGGCATCTACTCGGCCATCGCCCCCTTCCTGGCCATGCCGTCCGCAGCCCTGACCGGAGCCGCTGCCGCGGCCGGCCTCGCGATGGTGAACTCGCTGGGCAACCTGGGCGGCTTTGTGGCCCCGTACATCGTCGGCATCCTCAAAGACGCCACCGGCAACAGCCAGAGCGGCCTTGTCTTCCTGGCGGCCTGCCTCGCGGTGACTGCTGTCGCCACCTATCTCTACGCCCGCAACCGCCCGGAAGGTGTCTCTGCAACCGCAGCCACCGCCCCCGCCGCCAATAACAACCGCTAGGAACTCCCCATGACAGACCACAGCACATTCCCCGCCGAACGGACCGTCGTCCTGACCGGCGCCGCCTCCGCCCGCGGCATCGGCCGCGCCACGGCCGACCGCCTGGCCCGCGAAGGCTGGTCCATCGCGATCCTGGACATCAACGCCGAGGACGCCCGGGCAGCCGCGGCCGAGATCGGCTCGAACCGCGCCGTTAAGGCGATCGGCGTCGGGGCGGACGTTTCGGACGAGGCGTCGGTGGACCGGGCGATCACCGAGGTAGAAGAATCCATGCCGCCGATCGTGGGACTGGCCAACCTGGCTGGCATCAGCTCGCCGACGCCGTTTATGGAAACC
>NZ_JBFRFD010000392.1:0-3578 GCF_052114645.1 Arthrobacter sp. 2YAF22_2 | reverse complement strand
CTCGGCTGGCACCGCGCTGTTCCTTGAGTACAAGGGCCGCAAGGTCGCAGACGTCTAATCCGCCAACAGGCTGACCAAGATGTCTTCAACTGAAGAGCTTCTGAAGCGTCTCGGTGTCTCTATTGACGCCGGGACGCTTCGTCTTGCTCTGACACACCGTTCCTACGCCTACGAAAACGGCGGCATCCCCACCAACGAACGGCTCGAGTTCCTGGGCGACTCCATCCTGGGCTTCTCCGTCACCGATGCGTTGTACCGGGACAACCCGGACCTGCCCGAGGGCGAGCTGGCGAAGCGGCGCTCCGCCGTCGTCAGCACCCGGGCACTGGCCGGCATCGGCCGGAGCATCGGGCTGGGGGAGTACATCTACCTCGGCCAGGGCGAGAAGCTCACCGAGGGCAAGAACAAGGCGTCCATCCTGGCGGACACCATGGAGGCGCTGATCGGTGCCACCTACCTGTCCAACGGCCTGGAGTCCGCCCGCCAGCTCGTCATGCGGCTGATCGGGCCGCTGCTGCAAGACGCTGCCGCGCTCGGCGCCGGCACCGACTGGAAGACCAGCATCCAGGAGCTCGCGGCCAGCCGCCAGCTCGGGACCATCAACTACGCGGTGGAGGGCTCCGGCCCGGACCACGCGCGGACCTTCGAAGCCGTGCTGCGGATCGGCGGCCACGACTACGGCACCGGCGCGGGTAATTCCAAGAAGGAAGCCGAACAGGAAGCGGCAGCAGACGCCTGGCGCCGGCTCTCTGCGCCCGCCGAGGGCTCCCGGCTGAAGCCCGAGACCGGCAGCTAGGCGCCACCGTGCCCGAACTGCCCGAGGTCGAGGTGGTCCGACGCGGCCTGGTGAACTGGGTGCGGGGCCGGACCATCACCGCCGTGGAGGTGCTGGATCCGCGCTCCATCCGACGGCACGCGCTGGGGGCCGAGGACTTCGCCGGGAACCTGGAAGGCGCCCGCGTCCTGGACGTGGTCCGACGCGGGAAATTCCTTTGGCTCCCGCTCACCGACCATCCCGCGCCCGACCGCGGCGACGCGGGGAGCGGCACGCCGGCCGTCGCCCTGATGGCCCACCTGGGCATGTCGGGCCAGCTCCTGATGCAGGACGCCGACGTCCCGGACGAGAAGCACCTGAAGATCCGGCTGCGGCTGAGCCCCGCGTCGGGCATGCCGGAACAGCTGCGGTTTGTGGACCAGCGCATCTTCGGCGGCCTGTTCCTCACCTCGCTGATCCCCACGGACGACGGCGGCCCCGGCGGCCTCGCGGAAACCCCGCTGCCGCTCATCGCCGAAGAAGCCTCGCATATCGCCCGGGACCCGCTGGACCCGTGCTTTTCCTTCGATACCTTCTACCGGCGGCTGCGCGCCCGGAAAACCGGACTGAAGCGGGCGCTCCTGGACCAGGGCCTCGTCTCCGGGATCGGCAACATCTACGCCGACGAAGCGCTCTGGCTCGCCAAGCTGCACTACGCCCGCCCCACGGACACGCTGCGGCGCTCCGAGGCGCTGCGCGTGCTCGACGCCGCCCGGGAGGTCATGGCCGACGCCCTGGCCGCCGGCGGAACCAGCTTCGATTCGCTCTACGTCAACGTCAACGGTGCCTCCGGCTACTTCGAGCGGTCCCTGAACGCCTACGGCCGCGTGGGCCAGGAATGCCGGCGCTGCGGCGCGGCCGGAATCGTCAGCCTGGTCAAGCGCGAACAGTTCATGAACCGTTCGTCCTACACCTGCCCGGTCTGCCAGCCGCGGCCGCGGAACGGGCGCTGGTAGTAGTCCGCCAGCCTCCTCAGGCCATCGTCCAGCGACACGGCGGGAGTCCAGTCGAGGAGTTCCCGGGTCTCGCGCTGATCGAACCAGTGGGCCGTGGAAAGCTGTTCGGCGAGGAACCTGGTCATCGGTGGTTCCTCCGCCCGGCCGGTCCGGGTCCAGACCCTCTCCACCACCGATCCTGCCGCCCGGGCCAGTCTGCCAGGCACCCGCCACGACGGTGCCGGGACGCCGCCCGCTGCGCAGATGCCGGCCAACAGTTCGCCGACCGGCCGCGGTTCGCCGTTGCTGACCACCAGCGCCCGGCCGTGGATGTGCGCCATGCGGTGCAGCGCGGCGGCAATGGCCGATGCGGCGTTGTCGATGTAAGTGGTGTCGATCAGGGCCGCGCCGGCGTCCAGCAGCGGCAGGCGCCCGCGGGCCGCACGCTCCAGCACCCGTTCCACCAGCTGCGTGTCGCCCGGTCCCCACACAATGTGCGGGCGCACCGCCGCCACCCGGACTTCCGGCGAGTCCGCGGCGAGGGCCAGCAGTTCAGCCTCGGCCTTGGTGCGCGAATAGTCGCCGTGAGCGCGGAGCGGATCCGCCGGCTCGGCGCCCAGTCCGGCGATGGCGGCCCCCGAGTTGGCCACCGACGGGGAGGAGACGAACACCAGGTCCCGCACCCCGGCCGAGCGGGCCGCCCGGAGCAGGCGCCGTGTGCCTTCGACATTGACCTCGTCGAATTCCGCGGCGCGGCCGGTGAAGGAGACCTTGGCCGCCAGATGGATGACGCCCTGCGCGCCCACGGCGGCGCGGCGGACGGCGTCGTCGTCCGTCACGGAGCCGAGGACGTCCGCGGCGCCGTCGACGCCTGAGGGCCGGCGCTGGAACGTGGTGACATCGTGCCCCTGGCCTACCAGCAGCGCGGCCACAGCCCGGCCGAGCAGGCCGCTCGCGCCGGTGACCAGGACCCTCACGGCGTGCCCGGACGGCCGCCGGCCAGCACCTTGGTGGCCCAGCGGGACAGCCGGGTCCTGTCGATTTTGGCGTTGTGGCGGATGTCGGTCGGCTGGGAGGGGACCGTGAGCACGGCGGAAATGCTGACACCGGCCCGGCGGGCGGCGTCCCGCACCCGACCCGCGAGCTGCGGGGCGGCGGGGCCGGCCCGGCGGGCGGGAGGTACGGTCTCGACGACGGCGACGACAGCCTGCGTCCCGGACGGGCCGACCCCGACGACGGCGGCCAGGCCGACCTCGGCCAGGCCCTCGATAGCCTGCTCGGCGCCCACCGGCGTCACGACAGTACCGGGCGCCGTCACGACATGCGCGAGCCGTCCTTCCACCCAGAGCCGCCCGGCCGCGTCGAAGTGTCCGACGTCGCCCGTGCGGTGCCAGCCCGGCGTGCGGTCGCTCTCCATCTGGGTCAGCCAGAGCCTGTCGTAGGCTTCTTTCACGTGCGGGGCGTTGACCAGGATCTCACCCGTCACTGCCGGGTCCGTGACCGAGCCGGTCCCGGGCGCGGTGCCGTCCGCGGCGAGCGGGATGACGGCGACGCGGGCGCCGTGCACCGGCAGGCCGACGCACACACCATTGCCGGCCCCGGCCATGGTTCCGCCGGCCGCGTCGGCCTCGGCGGCGCGGATCTGCTCGAGGCTGATGTCGGTGACCGGCAGCGCCTCGGTCATGCCGTAGGGGGTGTGCAGGGAGGCCCGGGGGACCAGCCGCTGCACCTGGGCGAGGAGCGGCTCGGGGACGGGCGCGCCGGCGGAGAGCACCAGCTCCACGCGGCCCAGGGCATCGTGGCCGGCCCGGTCCAAGCCGCTCTTGGTG
>NZ_JBFRFD010000391.1:0-3579 GCF_052114645.1 Arthrobacter sp. 2YAF22_2 | reverse complement strand
CATAGAACCCCTGCAGCGACCACGCAGCGAGGAACGTCCAAAAATCCGGTGCCAGCGCCACGCCCCAGGACGCGGCGGCGGTAAGCACGGTGGAGACGAGCAGGATCCGGCGGTGGCCGTAAAGGTCGCCAAGCTTCGCGAGAACCGGCACGGCCAGGGCGCTGACCGTCAGCTGGGCGGCCTCGAACCAGTTGACGTCGCCGTCGTGGATCCCAAGGTGCCGGGCAATGTCGGTCAGGATGGGTGTGTAGTAGCCCTGCAGGATTCCGCTGGTCAGTTCGACCAGACAGAGAAACGCGACGACGCGGCGCATGGCGGCCTTCCGGGCGGGCTTGGCACCGGGCGGCCAGCCGATTGATTGCATCCTAGGGCCCGGCCCGCACGGCTCCCCGCAGGACGTGGAATATCCCGGCGTGGCGGACGTTATAGAAGACAATAGATGCAAATGCATATAAATCGTCTACACTGGAAGCAGCAACCGGAAGACTCCGGACCGGAAAGGAATACCATGCAGATCGGCGTATTCAGCGTCAGCGACATCACCACCGACCCCACCACGGGCCGCACCCCGACGGAAAACGAGCGCATCAAAGCCTCGGTGGCGATCGCCAAGAAGGTCGAAGAGATCGGCATGGATGTCTACGCCATCGGCGAGCACCACAACCGGCCGTTCTTCTCCTCCTCCCCGACCACCACGCTGGGCTACATCGCGGCCCAGACGGAGCGGATCATCCTCTCCACCGCCACCACGCTGATCACCACCAATGACCCGGTGAAGATCGCCGAGGACTTCGCGATGCTCCAGCACCTCGCCGACGGCCGGGTGGACCTGGTCCTGGGCCGCGGCAACACCGCCCCGGTCTACCCCTGGTTCGGCAAGAACATCCAGGACGGTGTGGAGCTCGCGATCGAGAACTACAGCCTGCTGCGCCGGCTCTGGGACGAGGACACGGTCAACTGGTCCGGCAAGTTCCGCACCCCGCTGCAGAACTTCACCTCCACGCCGCGCCCGCTSGACGGCGTCGCCCCCTTTGTCTGGCACGGCTCCATCCGCACGCCGCAGATCGCCGAAGTGGCCGCGTACTACGGCGACGGCTTCTTCGCCAACAACATTTTCTGGCCCAAGGAGCACTACCAGCAGCTGATCGGTCTCTACCGCGAACGCTACGAGCACTACGGCCACGGCAAGGCAGACCAGGCTATCGTGGGCCTCGGCGGACAGTTCTACATGAGCAAGAACTCGCAGGACGCCGTCAAGGAGTTCCGCCCGTACTTCGACAACGCCCCCGTCTACGGCCACGGCCCCTCGCTCGAGGACTTCACGTCGCAGACCCCGCTGACGGTCGGGAGCCCGCAGGAAGTCATCGAGAAGACCCTGACGTTCCGCGAGTACTTCGGCGACTACCAGCGCCAGCTCTTCCTGATCGACCACGCCGGCCTGCCGCTGAAGACCGTGCTGGAGCAGCTGGACCTGTTCGGCGAGGAAGTCCTGCCGGTGCTCCGCAAGGAATACGCCGAGAAGACCCCGGCCCACGTGCCGGAACCGCCGACGCACGCCGGGCGCGTGGCAGCCTCGCTGGCCGCCCGTGAAGCGGCCCCGCAGGAAGCCTGATGTCTGCCAAAGCGGCCGCGGCTACGGCCGGGGCAGCCGCGCCGGTGCCGGCCGAAGCGCCGGCCGTACCGGCCTCCCCGGTGCGGCTGGCGGCCCAAACCTGGGAGTCGCTGTTCCGGGCGCAGGTCGCCGTGATGCGCCGGCTGCAGGCCGGCCCCGCGTTCAAGGCGCTCGCCCTCAACGAGTACGACGTGCTGTTCACGCTCTCCGGCTGCCCGTCCGGCTGGCTCCGGCAAAACGAACTGAACGACCATGTGCTGCTGAGCCAATCGAGCCTGAGCCGGCTGGTGGAGCGGCTGGAAAAGCGGGGCCTGGTGCAACGGATGCCAGCCCCCGACGACGGCCGCGGTGTCCTGGTCCGGCTCACCGAGGCCGGCCAGGACCTGCAGAAGCAGATCGGCCGCGAGCACGTCCGTGATATCGCGTCGCTGGTGGCCCCGGCCCTGACGGCCGAGGAACAGCGCGAGCTGCTCCGGCTGACGGAGAAGCTTCGGGCCTCGGTCCTGGGACGCTAGCCGATAGCGGCGAGCACGGACGGGTCCTCTACCGGCAGCTCGCCGGTGACGGTGGCGGTGACCTGGAGTTCCCGGAGCGAGAGGCTGCCGCCCACGGTGGACAGGAACGCCGTGTCGGAGGAGTCCCTACCGGCCGTGATCCGGAGCATGCTCTCCCGGGGCGCCAGTCCGGTCGGGTCGATCACGTGCCAGGCGCCGTTGACGTGCGCTTCGGCCACGGCGTGGAAGTCCATCGGGCTCAACCCGGGCGCGTAGACGGCTGCCAGCCGTGCCGGAACGTTTTTGGAACGCAGCAGTGCAATCGCCAGGTGGGCGAAGTCCCGGCAGACGCCGCGCCGGTGCAGCAGCGTCTCGACGGCGCCGTCGGTCCCGCGGGATGACCCGCTGATGTAGCGCAGTTCACTGAAGACCCAGTCGCGCACGGCGTGCAGCAGTTCGGCGCCCTGCAGCCCGCCGAACTCGGCGTACGCCGTCGGGAGCAGCCGGTCGGATTCCGCGTAACGGCTGGGCCGGACGTAACGGACGAGCTCCATCAGCCCGGGTTCCTCCGGAGCCGCGCGGCCGGTGACGGTGGCGCCATATACAACCAGGACCTCGGTGGGCTCGGCGAACTCCATGTAGTGGAACCGTCCGCCGTGGTGGTCCGAGAGTTCGGTCAGGGGCACGTCCTCGCCGGCCGCCGTGACGGAGAGCGATTCCTCGAATCCGCTGTAGCCGGGATTGCGGGCGACGGCCACGGCCATGGCGACCTTGGTGTCGGCCACGGTCTTGAAGGCCAGGCGTGCGGACACGATGCGTTCCATGAATCTCCGGAGGGACTAGTTTTTGATCTTCAGCGACATTAGCATCCGCTGGACGTTGGCAAATTCCGAGCCGTCGTTCACGTATTTGTCCGCCTGAGCCAACGTGTCAAAAGCCTTGGCGGGGGCAACTTTCTGGTCCGCGGCGAAGGCCTTGAGCTCGGCCAGGTCGCCGAAGGAATAGTCGCCCTTCCCCTCGGGGCCGCGCACGAGGTTCTGCAGGGCGCAGGACTTTCCGGCTGCGCCGCCGACCACATTGGTGATGCCGTAGGAGCCGAAATACTTGTAGCCCTGGATCACGCGGAACACTACGTGCGGGTCGATGGTTCCGTCCCCGCCGCGGTGCGGCAGTTCCACCGGAACGCTGCTGACCACCACGTAGGGCTTCGCGGCATCGGCGGCGCACGCACCGGCCGGCTGCGGCGTGAGGCCGGTCTGCAGGGCAGCCAGGTACCGGCCCTCGGCGTCCTTCACCTCGATCCGGAGCGCCCCCGGCAGCGTGCCCTGCGCCGGTGTGACCGACTGGGCAATCCAATCCTGCGGCAGGTCGAAGCTGACACTCTTTCCGGGGTCCGTAAACGTCTTCCAGGCCGCGGCTGTTGCTCCCGCCGTCGCACTCGCCGTGGCCCCGCCACTGGCGCCGTCGGAAGCG
>NZ_JBFRFD010000390.1:0-3604 GCF_052114645.1 Arthrobacter sp. 2YAF22_2 | reverse complement strand
CGGCGACAAGGTGGCAGTGACCTACCGCAGCGAGACGACGCTTCCGGAGGGTATCCTCGGCGTCAAGGCCGACGTCACCGACGAGGCCTCCGTGGACGCGGCGTTTACCGAGGTCGAGGCGGCGCATGGCCCCGTGGAGGTTCTCGTCGCCAATGCCGGCATCACCAAGGACACGCTCCTGATGCGGATGAGCGAGGATGATTTCACCTCGGTGATCGACACGAATCTCACCGGTGCCTTCCGCGTCATCAAGCGCGCCTCCAAGGGCATGATTCGGGCGCGTAAGGGACGCGTGGTGCTGATTTCGTCGGTCTCCGGCCTGTACGGCGCCCCGGGGCAGATCAACTACTCGGCATCCAAGGCGGGCCTGGTCGGCATTGCCCGTTCGCTCACCCGGGAACTCGGGGCGCGGGGCATCACGGCGAACGTGGTGGCCCCGGGCTTCATCAACACGGACATGACCGCCGAACTTCCGGAGGCCACGCAGAAGGACTACCTGTCGAAGGTCCCGGCGGGCCGCTTCGCCGAAGCGTCCGAGGTGGCCGACGTCGTCCGCTGGATCGCCAGCGACGAGGCTGCCTACATCTCCGGCGCGGTGATCCCGGTCGACGGCGGCCTCGGGATGGGCCACTAGGTCCGAGGACTACACAGACGACGGCGGCAGGCGGACGCCGCCGTCGTCAGCGTAGGGGAGACGGACCGGCGGCGGTGCCGGGCCTTTGGCCCTTGGCGTGCGGCTGCCGCGGGCGTGTAATGGAGTGRCAGCCCTTGGCCGCGCAAAGGCAGGGCGTGGACCCAGGAGGAAGAATCATGGCTGATCTGAGCAAGTGGGCGCCATCGGACATGTTGGAGCCTGTTCGACGCTTCCTTGATGGCGACCTGACGATGGGGTCGACCATCAAAGTCGAGCAGTTCCAGGACGGAAGCACCCTGGTGGTACGGGCGGAAGTCCCTGGCATCGACCCTGAGCGGGACGTCGACGTATCGGTCAGCGACGGCATGCTGCATATCAAGGCCGAACGCGAGGAGAAGTCCGAGCACAAGAGCAAGACCGGCTACCGCTCGGAATTCCGCTACGGCTCTTTCGTGCGCAGCATCGCCCTGCCGCCCGGCGCGAAGGAAGAAGACATCACCGCCAGCTACAAGGACGGCGTCCTCGAGGTCCGCGCACCGGCACCGGTCGCAACCACGGGCGAAGCGTCCAAGAAGATCAGGGTCGACCGGGGCTGACCCGGGGTTTCGCCTCCGCGCCGCGGCCGCGGGGGACATGCCCAGTTTTGACCCGGCCCTCGGGAGCAAGCCCAGTCTTCGGTGCGGTCCCCTCGGGACATGCCCGGTCCTGGCCCGGCCCTCGGGAGCATGCCCAGTCTTCGGTGCGGACACTGGACATAGTGGCACTACGTCCAGCGGCGGGGTGGCCCGGAGGGCATGTCCCCACGCTTGTCGGACCCGGCTACTAACGGGGAGCATGTCCGGTTCTGGTCGGGGTGGTCGGGGTGTCCCGGAGGGCATGTCCAGTCTTCGCCGCGGACCACGGGGGACATGTCCAGTGCTGGCCACGGACACCGGGCATGCTGGCACTATGTCCAGTGGCGGGGTGTCCCGGAGGGCATGTCCCGACGTTCCCGACGTTGCCGAGCCTGCCCGGACGTGCGCCGAGGTCGCCCCGGACCTCCATCCGCGCATCCGCCCCGAACTAGGCATGCTGAGCTTCTTTGTGGATCCCGGACAACTGAAATGCTGCAAAGCGCTGGCATGATGGACAGCGGACCCACAGTATTTGGATGTTTGGAACAAAGGAGCTCGAATGGGACTGCTGGACAACAAGACCGCAATCGTGACCGGTTCATCGAGGGGCATCGGGGCGGAGGTCGCCAAATTCCTCGCCGCCGAGGGCGCCGCCGTCGTCGTGAATTACCGCCAGAAAGCACCGCGCGCCAACAAAGTGGTCGCCGAGATCGAAGCTGCCGGCGGACGTGCCGCGGCCGTGGGCGCGGACCTGACTACGCAAGAAGGCGTCCAGGCTCTCGCCAGCGCTGYGATGGAAAACTTCGGCTCGCTCGACCTGCTGGTCCTCAACGCCTCCGGCGGCATGGAATCCGGCATGGAAGAGGGCTACGCGCTCAAGCTCAACCGCGACGCCCAGGTGAACATGCTCAACGCCGCCGTGCCGCTGATGCCCGAGGGCTCCCGGGTGGTCTTCGTAACCAGCCACCAGGCCCACTTCATTGACACCGTCCCCACCATGCCCGAGTACGAGCCGGTCGCCCGCAGCAAGCGCGCCGGCGAAGACGCGCTCCRCGAACTCGTGCCTGCCCTGGCCGACAAGGGCATCTCGCTGGTGGTCGTCTCCGGCGACATGATCGAAGGCACCGTCACCGCCACGCTGCTGGACCGTTCCAACCCGGGCGCCATCGAAGCCCGCCGGGCCGAAGCCGGGAAGCTCTACTCGGTCAAGGAATTCGGTGCGGAGGTCGCCAAGATGGCTACGGCCGACGTCGAAACCGGGCACACCGAGTACGTCGGCGGCGCCGACTACCTCGACAAGGCTGCCGAAACCGGCTCAAACTAGCAGCGCAGCCCGCGGCCCCTAGCTGCGCAGCACCCGCAGTCAGCGCAGGCCCCGGGCCGTCCGAGGTGGCACGTCGCGGCAATGTTTATCGCAGACATTGCCGCGACGTGCCGTCTCCCCGGTTAACGCCTTAGACGCCGGCGAGGTACCGGACGGCGTCCAGGTAGGGCATGTTCACAACGGCGTCGGCCGCCTCCCGGACCGCCGGTTTCGCGTTGAAAGCCACCCCGAGGCCGGCGGCTCCCAGCATGTCCAGGTCATTGGCGCCGTCGCCCACTGCGATGGTGTGCTCCATCGGGATCCCCTCGGCGGCCGCCCACTCGCGCAGGTATTTCTCCTTGGCGGCGCGGTCGACCACGTCGCCGAGCACCTTGCCGGTCAGTGCGCCGTCGACAATTTCGAGTTCGTTGGCAATCCAGTAGTCCAGCCCGAGGCCCTCCGCAATCGGGCGCAGGATCTGGTTGAACCCACCCGACACGACGGCAACGGCGTGCCCGGCCGCCTTGAAGGCCGCCACCAACTCGGCGGCGCCGTCGCTGAGGGTCACCTCCGCGCAGACGGAATCGACGACGTCGGCCGACAGCCCGGCGAGCACTGCCACCCGGGCGTGCAAGCTCTGCGCGAAGTCGAGCTCGCCGCGCATGGCCGCCTCGGTTACGGCAGTCACTTCCTCGCGCTTGCCCGCATAGGCGGCCAGCAGCTCGATGACTTCCTGCTGGATCAGGGTGGAGTCCACATCCATGATCAGGAACTTCCTGCCGGCCCGCCGCAGGGCAGCCGGAACAATGGCGGTGTCAACGCCGACGACGCCGGCTGCGGCGATGCTCCGTCGGAGTCCGGCGAGCCCAACCGCCGTGACGGTCTGCGGCAGGGTGCAGTCGGCCGAGAAAACCGAGTAGCGGTTGTCGCCGGCGGTGCTTTCGGCGCCGATTTCCAGGCCCGCTCCGGCCAGCGACCGGCGCAGCAGCTGCACCTCGGGAAGAGACAGATTTACGCCGTAGCTGACCGCGGTCACGTTCGAACTCATGGCCC
>NZ_JBFRFD010000389.1:0-3641 GCF_052114645.1 Arthrobacter sp. 2YAF22_2 | reverse complement strand
GGCCTTCGCGGCCTGATGGATGACAGGCAGCCGGTATGAAACTCGCCGATTCGACGCTTACCGGCACCCAGCGCGCCGCCGTCGTCCTGATGCAGATGAGCCCGCCTAACGCTGCGCTGGTGATGGCACAGTTCACGGACGCCGAGGCGGAGGATATCGCCGCCGAGATTGTCCGGCTCCGCAAAGTGGACCCCGAGGTTGCCGAGCAGATCATGAAGGACTTCCACGAGGCCGGCCTGAGCAGCCCGCGGCAGGCCCGCGGCGGCCGGGAACTCGCCGAGGGCCTGCTTGAGGCCTCGTTTGGCTCGGAGAAGGCCGCCGGCCTGATCAACCGGCTGACGGTGAACATGGCCGGCAAGTCGTTCGAATTCCTCGAAGACATCGAACCTGTGCAGATCCTGGCGCTGATCGACGGCGAACTTCCGCAGACCATCGCACTGGTGCTGGCCCACCTGAGCCCGCGCAAGGCCTCGGCCGTGATGTCCGGGCTGCCTGGCTCGCTCCGGGCCGACGTCGCACTGAGCATCGCCACCATGGGCTCCGGTGCGCCGGAAGCCATCGGCATCGTGGCGGACACGCTGAAACTGCGCGGCGGGGCGGCCGTGTCGCAGCAGGCCTCCAAGGTGGTGGGCGGCATCCAGCCGTTGCTCGAAATCATCAACCGAACCGACGCCGGCACCGAACGTTCCGTGCTGGACGGCCTGGATCTGCTCGATCCGGACCTCGCCGTGGAAATCCGCGCCCAGATGGTGACCTTCGACGACATCGTCAAGCTGGAACGCCGCGACGTGCAGCTGGTGCTCCGCGGCCTCGACGCCTCTGTGCTCGCCGTGGCCATGAAGGGCGCCTCGGAGCCGGTCCTGGAAACCATCACCACTAACGTCTCCGGACGCAACCTCGAGATCCTCGAATCCGAGATGGCAGCGTTGGGACCGCTGCGCGCCTCGCAGATCGAGGAGGCCAGGGCCGCCGTCGTCCGCTCCATCCGCGAGCTCGAGGCCGAAGGCGCGATCACGATCCAGCGCGGGGACGAAGAAGACTATGTCTACTGACAGCGCCCCGGTGCGCATCACCTTCCCCTCGCTGCGCTCCAGTGGGCCGGCCAGCGAACAGGCCGGCTACACCGAGGGCCACGCCGCCGGCTACGCCGCCGGGGTCCGTGCCGCCGCCAAGGAACAACGGCGCTGGCGCGACCGGATGGCGGCCGAGCAGGCCTCAGCCCTGGCCGCCGGACAGCAGGACCTGGACCGCGCCGTCCGCGCCCTCGCGGTGGCCCGCACGGACTTCGCGCACCGCAACGTCCAGGCCCTCCAGGACGCCGAAGAGGTCCTGGCCCGCACCGCGCTGGAGCTCGCCGAGGCCATCCTCGGCTACGAACTCGCCGAGGGGACCCGGACTGCCCGCGCCGYCCTGGACCGCGCCCTGTCCGGCAACGACGCCGCCACTGTCCTGGCCATCCGGCTGCACCCGGCCGACATCGAGGTGCTCGCCAAGGAAGGCCAAGACCAGCCCGCCGGACTGCCGCTGCTCGCCGACCCGTCCCTGCAACGCGGGGACGCCAAAGTGGAATACCAGCAGGGCTGGCTCGATGCCAGCCTCGGCAGTGCCCTGGCCCGGGCCAAAGCGGCCCTGCTGGGGGATCAGCAGTGGGCTTCCACCGGCGCGGGCGGCCTCTCTGGTGGGCAGCCATGATCGACCAGTGGCGCCCCAAGAGTGAGGACTTCCTCGCAGCCCTTGCGGCCGCAGCGCCGCAGCGGGTCGGCACCGTCACTTCCGTGATGGGCCTGGGCCTGGAAGTGTCCGGCCTGGACTGCGCCCTCGGTGACCTCGTCACTGTCGGCGAAAATCCCGGGCTCGACGCCGAGGTGGTGGCGGCCCTGGACGGCGCGGTGCGCTGCATGCCGCTGGGACGCCTTGCGGGCGTCGCCGCCGGCGACCCGGTCCGCGCCAAGGGCGGCACCGTGCTGGTCCCGACCGGCGCCGGACTCTTCGGCCGCGTCCTCGATGGTCTCGGCCGCCCGATCGACGGCAAGGGCCCGCTGCTCAGCGGCCCCCGCGTGCCGATCGACAACGAGGCACCCAACGCCATGAAGCGAACCCGGATCGACACGGCCCTGCAGACCGGCGTCCGGGTGCTGGACACCATGACCACCCTGGGCAAGGGCCAGCGGATGGGCCTCTTTGCCGGCTCCGGCGTCGGCAAGTCCTCCCTGCTGTCCATGATCGCCCGCGGCACCGACGCCGAGGTCTCCGTCATTGCCCTCGTGGGGGAGCGCGGCCGTGAAGTCAGGGAATTCCTCGAAGACGACCTCGGCCCGGCCGGGCTGGCCCGCTCCGTCGTCGTCGTCGCCACCTCCGACGAGCCGGCCCTGATGCGCATGCGTGCCGCGTTTACCGCCACCCGCATCGCCGAGTCCTTCCGGGACCAGGGCCAGGACGTCGTGCTCATGATGGACTCGCTGACCCGCGTGGCCATGGCCCAGCGCGAGATCGGCCTCTCCGCCGGCGAACCGCCCGCCACCCGCGGCTACCCGCCGTCGACCTTTTCGGTCCTCGCACGGCTGCTGGAGCGCGCCGGCACCGCCGAAACCGGTTCCGTGACCGGCATCTACACCGTGCTGGTGGACGGCGACGACCACAACGAACCGATTGCCGACGCCGCCCGGTCTATCCTCGACGGACACGTTGTGCTGGACCGGAAACTCGCCGTGACCGGGCACTTCCCCTCAGTGGACGTGCTCGGTTCGATCTCGCGGGTAGCCTCCAAGGTCAATGCCCGGCCCCACCTCGAGGCGGCCTCCGCGTTGCGCCGGGTCCTCGCGGCCCGCAAGGCGGCGCAGGACCTGATCGACGTCGGCGCCTATCAGACCGGGACCAACCCGCTGGTGGACGCCGCCCTGGCGCACGAGGAATCCGTCAGCGGGTTCCTGCAGCAGCCAATGGACGAATCCACCCCCCACCCCGAGTCCTGGCGCCAACTGGGCCAGCTCACCTCAATCCTGGGAGCCGCAGCATGAGCCGGCAATTTTCGCTTGCAGGGCTGTTGCGGCTCCGCCAGATCCAGCAGGACCAGGCTGCCACCGGGCTGGCCCGCGCCCGCTCCCGGTCCAGCTCGGTCCGCGCCCGTGAAGCCTCCGCCCGCCGCCAGCTGGGCGCCAGCGACGAGGACATCGTCAGCTCGGCGTCGTTGCGCGCCGTCGCCGCGTCCCGGTCGGCGTCGCACAGCATGCTGGCGGACCTGCAGAGCCTCTCTCGCGTCGCGGAGCTCGATGAAGCTGCCGCACGCGAGGAGTTCATCGCCGCCCGCACCCGCTCCGTCGGCCTGGAAAAGCTGCAGGCCCGTCACGACGCCGAGGTCAACACCGCCGAGCTGCGCGCCGAACAGTCCGCGCTGGACGAGATCGCCTCGACCATCTGGCACCGGGACGAACAGCAGGTGCATTCGTGAGCATGACCGAGGCCCTGGGCCGCATGCAGGGCATCCAATCGATGATCGCTGACCTGACCCGGCCGGCCCAGACCGACAACGCAGCGCTCAAACCCGCCGCTGCGACGGCCCTCGCCACGGGGACCGGAACCGGCGACGCCGCCTCCTTCACCGACGCGCTCACCACGGCGTTGGGTGAGCGCGTCGGTGAAGG
>NZ_JBFRFD010000388.1:0-3649 GCF_052114645.1 Arthrobacter sp. 2YAF22_2 | reverse complement strand
GCGCATGACGCTCTCCACTTCCTCCGCGCTGCCGACGTTGTGGCTCAGGGTGATGCAGGGGACGCCGGCGGGGGCATCGGTTGCCGCCTCGGACTGCATCTGCGCGGCGTTCCAGAGCGAGAGGATGAGGCCGTGGTTTGCCTGCAGGAAGACCACCTCGCCGGGAACCTCGCGGTGGAGTGGCCAGCCGAGGCCATCAACGTAGAAACGGCGCGAGGCGTCAACGCTGCGGACGCCCAAGGAGATGAAGTCGACTCGTGGTTGCATCACGCGATCCTGTTATGCGCCTGGCCGCACGGCCCGGGGACGGCTGTCAGAGCGACTCCTCGACGGGCACGTTGGCCTGGTAGTCCCTGCCCTCGCAATCGCTGTACGCAGACATCAGATGGCCCTTGATCAGGCCCCGCACCGTGCTGATCGGAAAGGTCCCGGTGATGGTGTTGCCGGAGTGCTCCACGCCCTTGAGGTCGAAGTTCTCTTCCGTGCCGTCGTGGCTGAAGCAGAAAAAGGACACGGCCTCGCCGTTCATGAACTCGATTTCCATCCGGCGCTGGTGGGAGTGGTCCGGAGTGGCCGCCACGAGCCCCACCACATAGGCGCCGGAACTCGGGATATTCCCGTCGATAGCGAACGTCGCCACCAAAGTTGAATCCTTGGCGGCGACGGTTACGTGCTTCAGGAGTGCATTGTGGGAGCTCATGGCTCAATCCTGCTACCTGTGCCTGCGTCCGTCCACCCCCGATCTAGGTTTTGTCCCCGGCCCGTCGTAGACTTGAAGTGTTCGAAGATATATTCGAATACTTTTCGAAAGTCAGCAGCTGCCGGGAGGCGCCATGGGGATGTTCAGCGAGTCGGTGGACGTCGCCTGCACCCCGGAAGGCCAGCCGGAGTCCCTGGACTGGGCCGGGCGGCACTACGTCCTCTGCGCCGAGCCGGTCCGCTGGTTTGAGCGGCGCCAGTGGTGGGCGGAAGAACCGCGGGCGCCGCTGGGCAGCGGCCCGGGGCTGGTGGACCATGAAATCTGGCGCGTTCAGCTCCGGGATGACGGGAACCCGGACCGGACCCTCACCCTCGACCTGAGCCGGCACCTGGGCAGCGGACGCTGGCGGCTGCTGCGGATCCACGATGCCCTGCCACTACTCCGGAAGCCGGAGCCGGCATGAGCTTCACCCATCTGCACGTCTCCACCGCGTTCAGCGCCCACTACGGGGTGTCCTGGCCGGAGGAGCTGGCCGCCGCCGCGGCCGCGGACGGCGCCACGGCGCTCGGCTGCACGGACCGTGACGGACTCTACGGCACAGTCAAGCACCTGAAGTCGTGCATGGCGGCAGGGCTGGACCCGGTCGTGGGGGTGGATCTCGCGGTCTTCGACGACGACGGCGACCTCCGTACCCGGCTCGGGGGACGCGTCGTCGTCCTGGCACACGGGCAGAACCGCGGCGCCGGGTACCGGGCCCTGTGCCGGCTGGTCTCCGACGCCCATGCCCGCACCTCGGGCAAGGCCGGGGGAGCGGTGCCCGTCGCCGTGACCCGGGCGGAGCTGGCCTCCCGCGCCCTGGATCCGCAGACCCTCAAGCCGGTGCTGACCGTGCTGATCGGCCCGGATTCCGACGTCGGCCGTGCCATGGGCGGCCGGCGCTACCTGCGGCCCCGGACGCTCTTCAAACGCTGGCTGGACGCCATGCCGCCGGGAACCCTCGCCGCCGAGGTCGTCTCGCAGCTCAGCCCGCCGGGCGAGCCGCTGAGCACGGCCCACGCGGTAAGGATGCTCAAGCTCGCCGCGGAACACGCAGTCCCGGCGGTCCTGAGCAACGCCGTTCGATACTGCGCCGAGGACGGCGCCGCGACGGCGGACGTGCTGGACTCGGCCCGGACGCTCAAATCCCTGCCCGAGCTCTCGGCCGCGCCGCTGCTGCAACCGAACGGGCAGGGCTGGCTGAAATCCTCCGCGCAGATGCTGCGGCTGGGCCAGGAGATCATGCACGCCGCCGGGTACGGCGCCGCCGATCTGAAGAGCCTGCTGGCACACACCGAGGCGCTCGCGGACCGCTGCCGGATGGATCCGGTCACGGACATGGGATGGAAGCAGCCGGTGGTGCCGGAGGCCGCGGTGATCGGGATTGCCGGGGATCCGCTGCTGGAGCTCACGCAGCGCTGCGAGGCGGGCATCACCCGGCGCTTCCCGGGCATCACCGGGAAGCCTGCCGCGGACCTGCGCGCCCGGCTGGAACACGAACTGCGGATCATCGACAGCCTGGGCTTCGCCGCCTACTTCCTGACCGTCGCCGAGGTGTCCCGGATGATCCTGGACATGGGGGTCCGGGCGGCCGCCCGCGGCTCGGGCGCCTCCAGCCTGGTCAACTTCCTGATCGATGTCAGCCAGGTGAACCCGCTGCAGCACGACCTGATTTTCGAACGCTTCCTGTCCCGTGACCGCGCCACCCTTCCGGACATCGACATCGACGTCGAAAGCGCCGAACGGCACAACGTCTACCGGAAGATCTTTGAACGCTTCGGCTCCGAACGCGTCACGCTGATGAGCATGCAGAACGGGTACCGCGCCCGCGGCGCCGTCCGCGACGCCGGCCTGGCCCTGGGCATGGACGGCGGCGACATCGACGAGATCGCCAAGCAGCTCTGGCGGTTTTCGGCCCGGAACTTCCGCGAGGCCCTCGTGGAGAAACCGGAGCTGAAGGAATTCGCCGGCCGGGTGGAGCAACGGGACTTCAGCGAAAACCAGCAGCTTGACCTGCTCGTTGACCTGACCGAACGGTTGGACCGGCTGCCGCGCCATATCTCGATGCATCCCTGCGGGGTCATCCTGGGCGACGCGACGCTGCTGGACCGCACCCCGGTCCAGCCGAGCGGGCTCGGCCTTCCGATGAGCCAGTTCGACAAGCACGACATGGACCCGATGGGCATGCTCAAACTCGATGTCCTCGGCGTCCGGATGCAGTCCGCCATGGCCTTCGCGGTCCGGGAGGTGATCCGGCTGCACCCGTCCAAGGCCGAGGTGATGGCGGCCGGCCGGCACCCGGCAGGACCGGACGGCGCCGGGCCCGATTACATCGCCGCGGACGGCCGCATCGACCTCAACGCTGTCCCGCTCGACGACGAACCCACCTACGAGCTGATCCGCAGCACCCACACCCTGGGCTGCTTCCAGATCGAGTCCCCGGGCCAGCGGGAACTGATCGGCAAGCTGGCACCCCGGGAATTCAACGACCTCATCATCGATATCTCGCTGTTCCGGCCCGGGCCGATGAAGTCGGACATGGTCCGGCCCTTCCTGGAGCACCGGCACGGCTTCGCGCCGGAGGTCTATCCGCACCCGAACCTGAAGCCGGTGCTCCAGGAGACCCACGGCGTGACCGTGTTCCATGAGCAGATCCTCAAGACCTTCGATGTGATGACCGGCTGCGGGCTGGCCCGGGCCGACGAATTCCGGCGGGCCCTCGGCAACGAGGTGCTGGAAGGCAAGGTCGAGGAATTCTTCCGCCGCGAGGCCCGCGCCCGGAACTACACGCCTGAGGTGGTGGACAAGGTCTGGGGAACCCTGAAGGCGTTCGGCAGCTTCGGCTTCTGCAAGGCGCACGGCGCCGCCTTTGCTGTGCCCACCTACCAGTCGGCGTGGCTCAAGACCCACCAC
>NZ_JBFRFD010000387.1:0-3659 GCF_052114645.1 Arthrobacter sp. 2YAF22_2 | reverse complement strand
GTTCGGCGGCGGCATGAGCTCCGGGCTCAGCTCCTCGGGCGTCGCGGAGCGCAACCTCAACCGCTTCACGATCACTCTCGGAGTCACCTGGGGCGTCGTGATCATCGCGCTTGGCCTGCTGATGCGGTTCAGCACCGGCGCTAACTCCTAATACGTCATTTTCTAGAACTTCATAAGGGGCCGTGCGGCCCTCCCGGCATCGGGAACTTCGGAACTACACTGTCGCTGGCAAGAAGAAATCCTCCAGCCGAGTAGCAAGGAGTTCCCGATGCTGCATTCAGCCTCCGGATTCAGGGGCATCCGGGTGGGTGCAGTCGCGGGAGCCCCTGCCCGCCACGAGCCTCTCGACGGCATCGGCGCCGGCCAGCCCCGGACCTGCGTCTCCTATTGGTGCGCGAAGGGCCACGAAACGGCCTTGGTGTTCGCCAAGTTGCCGGAAGAGCAGATTCCCGGCACCTGGGACTGCCGCCGCTGCGGCGGGACGGCCACCCGGGACGAGACCCGCTTCGCGCTGGAGGACGAACCTGCCGAGGGGTTCAAGAGCCACCTCGAATACGTTAAAGAACGGCGCTCCAGCCAGGACGCCGAAGATGTGCTGGCCGGAGCGCTCGAACGTTTACGCGCCCGACGGGCTCTTCCGGACCAGCTGCTCGGGGACGCGTGAGGCCGCTTCCTCGTCGATCAGCCAGAGTGTCTGCACACGCCCCCGCGGACCGGAAGCCGGGACCTGCACCGGGTTCGCTCCGGCGAGGGCCAGGCCAACGGCGCCGGCCTTGTCATCGCCGGCCACCACCATCCATACTTCGTTCGCCGTGTTGATCGTGGGCAGGGTGAGGGAAATCCGCTCCGGTGGCGGCTTGGGGGAGTTGCCGACCCCCACCACCGTCAGGGACTTCTCCCGGATGCCGGCCTGCTCCGGGAACAGCGAGGCCACGTGCGCATCCGGGCCGACGCCGAGCAGCACAATGTCCAGCCGCGGCAGGTTCCCGGGCTCGTCCGGGCGGTCATCGGACATGTCGGCGGCGTGCTCGGCCGCGGCGGCCTCCGCGAGCCTCCGGGCATAGTCCGCGGCAGCCTCCTCGGCCGTTCCGAAATCGTCGGTCGAGCCGGGAACGTGGACGCGGGCCGGGTCCACGTTGATCTGGGAAAGCAGCGCCTCCTGTGCCTGCCGGGCGTTGCGGTCGGCGTCGTCCCGGCCGACAAAGCGTTCGTCACCCCACCAGAAGTTCACCTTCGACCAGTCGACCGCCGGGGCAGCCGGAGACTCGGCGACGGCCTTTAACGAACCGATTCCCATCGTGCCGCCGGTGAGCACCACCGTCGCTTCGCCGTGCTTGTCCTGAAGATCCACAAGTTTGGTGATCAGGCGCGCCGCGATCGCGGCCATCAGCACGGCCGAGTCGGGATGGATGCTTACTCTGGGCTCAGCGCTCACTGGGACGGACACTCCTTGCATTGGTACGGGGCAGGCCAATCGTAATCACTTCGCCGAACACTTCGTCCGGGTCCAGGCGCCGGAGCTCCTCGGCCAGGCAGTCTTTGAGGCTGCGGCGCGGCAGCGAGATGTGCTGCACGGGCTGGCCCGGCTGCGTCAGTTCGGCCACCGTCAGTCCGGGACGGTACAGCTGCACGTCGCCGCCGGGACGGGTCAGGCGCACGCGCCGGATTCCTGTGCCGGCCGGGTCCTCGACGATGGTCACCGGGGCGTCCAGCGCCAGCGTAAGCCAGGCGGCGAGCAGCAGGGTGCTGGGGGAGTCCGAGGCGCCTTCGACCGCAACGGCGGTGACCGGCGAGGGATCCACCTGGTCCAGGACCGCCGCCAGCTGGATCCGCCAGTTGGTCAGCCGGGTCCAGGCCAGGTCGGTGTCGCCCGCCTTGTAGGTGCTGCGGATGTTCTCCAGTGCCGCCCGTGGGTCCGGCTCGTTGGAGGAGTCCGTGATCCGCCGGTGCGCGATCCGGCCGATCGACGTCTGGCAGGCGTTCTTTGGGGCTCCGTGCGGCCACCAGGCCACGATCGGGGCGTCCGGGAGGAGCAGGGCGGCCACGAGTGATTCGCTTTCCTCGGCGAGTTCGCCGTAGCCGCGGAGCAGGATGACCTCGGAGGCGCCGGCGTCGCCGCCTACCCGGATCTGCGCGTCCAGCCGGGTGGGCTCCGATGCGCCGGCGTCGGCGAGCACGATGATCCGGCAGGGGTGCTCGCGGCTGGCCTCGTTGGCGGCCTCGATGGCTTCCTCTTCGAGGCCGGACTTCGTCACCACCACCAGGGTCAGCACGCGGCCCAGGGCGATCACGCCGCCCTGCTCCCGCAGGGCCATGATCTTCTTGGAGACCTTGGACGTGGTGGTGTCGGGGAGGTTTACGATCATGGCCTTCTCCAGGTCCGTCCGTCGCGGGCGAGCAGTTCATCGGCGGAGGCCGGGCCCCAGCTGCCGGGGGCATACGGTTCGGGCTGTTCGTTCAGGCTGGCCCAGTAGTCCTCGAAGGGGTCCAGGATCTTCCAGGACAGCTCCACCTCCTGGTGCCGCGGGAACAGCGGTGGTTCGCCGAGCAGCACGTCCAGGATGAGCCGTTCGTACGCTTCGGGGCTCGACTCGGTGAAGGAGTGCCCGTAGCCGAAGTCCATGGTGACATCGCGGACCTCCATCTGCGTGCCGGGGACCTTGGAGCCGAAACGGATCGTGGCGCCCTCGTCCGGCTGGACCCGGATCACGACGGCGTTCTGGCCGAAATCGTCCTCGCCGTGGTCGCGGAAGAGCAGGTTGGGGGCGCGTTTGAAGACGACGGCGATTTCCGTGACCCGGCGGCCCAGCCGTTTGCCGGCACGCAGGTAGAACGGCGCGCCGGACCAGCGCCGGGTATTGATGTCCACCCGGATCGCGGCGAACGTCTCGGTGGTCGAATCGGCCGGAATACCCTCTTCCTCCAGGTAGCCCAGCACCTCCTCGCCGCCCTGCCAGCCGCCGGCGAACTGGCCGCGCGCCGAATGCGTGGACAGGTCCTCCGGCAGCCGTACGGCCGCGAGGACCTTCTCCTTCTCGGCACGGAGATCGTCCGCGTTGAAGGAGATCGGCTCCTCCATGGCGGTCAGTGCGAGCAGCTGCAGCAGGTGGTTCTGGATGACGTCGCGGGCAGCACCCACGCCGTCGTAGTAACCGGCGCGGCCGCCCGTGCCGATGTCTTCGGCSATGGTGATCTGGACGTGGTCCACGTAGTTGGCGTTCCACAGGGGTTCAAAGAGCTGGTTGGCGAAACGCAGGGCCAGAATGTTCTGGACCGTTTCCTTGCCCAGGTAGTGGTCGATCCTGAACACGGCGTCTTGCGGGAAGACCGATTCGACGATGTCGTTGAGCTGCCGGGCGGACTCGAGGTCGTGGCCGAACGGCTTCTCAATCACCACGCGCCGCCACTTGTCGCCCTCGGCCTGCGCCAGCCCGTGCTTGGAGAGCTGCCGGCAGACCAGTTCGAAGGCCTTCGGCGGGATGGACAGGTAGAAGGCGTGGTTGCCGCGGGTGCCGCGCTGCTCGTCGAGTTCATCTATTGTCTCGCTGAGGCGCTCGAAGGCGTCGTCGTCGTCGAACTCGCCCTGCACGAAGCGGATGCCCTCGGACAGCTGCTTCCACACCGTCTCGTCGAACGGGGTCCGGGCGTAACTCATGACC
>NZ_JBFRFD010000386.1:0-3661 GCF_052114645.1 Arthrobacter sp. 2YAF22_2 | reverse complement strand
ACGACTGGCTGCGCCGTGGACGTCCGGCCCTGGCTACGGACGATTCGGGCCCGGCGCTCTTCCTCGGCGCGCGCGGCAAGCGGGTGGACCAGCGGCAGGTCCGCAGCGTCGTGAAGGGGCAACTGGACGGGCTGGGGGACACCTCCGCCACCGGTCCGCACGCGCTGCGGCATTCGGCGGCAACCCACCTGCTTGACGGCGGGGCGGACCTCCGTGCCGTGCAGGAAATCCTTGGCCACAGCAGCCTGGCCACCACGCAGATTTACACCCACGTCTCGGTCGACCGGCTCCGCAAGAGCTACCTGCAGGCCCACCCGCGCGCCTGACCTGCCCCCTCCACCGCCACGCGGCAGAAGGCGGTCGGACGCCCGGCTGACGTGTTGGTCAGATAAAACGACTCGCCGGGGTGCGACGCGCCGAATTGCACTGGCGTAATTAGCCGGGGTGGGGCAGAATGAGATTCACGCCCGGCAACTTTCAAGTGGTGCTTGAAGCTCAAGAGCATCGTTTTCACCACCTGAGACCCGGACCTATTTTTTGCGGCACGGGGTTTCGAAACTGCTGCGAAAAATGCGATAGTGCTTTGAAAAACTGAATAGTCAGGCAGGGGCAACCGCCCCGCACACGGATCCGCGCAACAGACGGACATCCAGGCAGAGGTCGTTGGGGAAGACGTACCTATAGCTATGGAGGATGGAATGTCTGTTGCACTRACCCGMGGTGTCTTGTTCGTTCACTCGGCCCCGACCGCCCTGTGCCCCCACGTTGAGTGGGCCATTGGGTCTGTCGTGGACAAGCGGACGGACCTTGATTGGACTGCCCAGCCCGCTGCGCCCGGAATGTTCCGGGCAGAGCTCTCATGGACCGGAACAGCCGGGACGGGGGCTCAATTGGCGTCTGCCCTCCGGGGCTGGGCCCACCTGCGCTACGAGGTCACCGAGGAGCCGAGCCAGGGTGTTGACGGCGGCCGCTGGTCGCACACTCCGGAACTTGGCATCTTCCACGCCGTCACGGACGTACACGGCAACATCATGGTCTCCGAGGACCGCATCCGCTACGCCTATGAATCCGGCGCCGGCGACCCCTCCGCGGTCTACCATGAGCTCTCCCTCGCCCTTGGTGAGGCCTGGGACGAGGAACTCGAGCCCTTCCGGCACGCCGCCGAAGGCGCCCCGGTGCGCTGGCTTCACCAGGTCGGCTAGGACCGACACCCTCCGGACCCAGGTTTCCGCCGCCTGGCCCACCCCCACCGCACTCCATAGCAACGCCAAATGACAGATGGCGGCAATGTTCACGAAGAACATTGCCGCCATCTGTCATTTCGGCGTGCGGGCCGGAGCCGGCCCGAGCCCGCCTAGAGGCTGCGGACGGCGATGACGGCGTTGTGGCCGCCGAAGCCGAAGGAGTTGCTCAGCGCCACGATGCTTCCGCCGGGCAGCGCACGCTCGGAAGTGACGACGTCGAGCGGGATCTCCGGATCCTGGTTTTCCAGGTTGATCGTGACCGGCGCCTTGCGCTCGTACACGGCCATCACGGTCAGCACCGCTTCCACCGCGCCGGAGGCGCCCAGCAGGTGCCCCATCTGCGATTTAGTGGCGGAGACCGCCACGTTGTCGACGTGGCTGCCGAGGGCGGCCCTGAGCGCGGTGTATTCGGGCTTGTCGCCGACCGGGGTGGAGGTGGCGTGCGCATTGACGTGCACGACGTCCTCGGCCTGGATACGGCCGTCGAACATGGCCGCCTTGAGCGCCCGGGTGGCGCCGAGGCCCTCCGGGTCCGGGGCGGTGATGTGGTACGCGTCGGCGGTCACCGAGGTGCCCGCCAGTTCGGCGTAGATCCGGGCGCCGCGGGCGATCGCGTGCTCCTCGGCTTCGAGGACCAGCGCGCCGGCACCCTCACCCATGACGAAGCCGTCGCGGTCGCGGTCGTAGGGGCGCGAGGCGTGCTCGGGATCGTCGTTGCGGCGCGAGAGCGCCTGCATCGAGGCGAAAGCGGCAATCGGCATCGGGTGGATGGCGGCTTCGGCACCGCCGCAGACGACGACGTCGGCCTTGCCGGAGCGGATCAGGTCCAGTCCCACGTGCACGGCTTCGGTGCCGGACGCGCAGGCGGAGACGGGGGTGTGGGCGCCGGCGCGGGCACCCAGGTCAAGGCTGACAGCCGCAGCCGGGCCGTTCGGCATCAGCATCGGCACGGTCATGGGAAGGACCCGGCGCGGGCCCTTTTCGCGGAGGGTGTCCCAGGCGTCCAGGAGGGTCCAAACGCCGCCGATGCCGGTGGCGAAGGCCACGGCCAGGCGGTCGTGGTCGATGTCGGTGATGCCGGAGTCGGCCCAGGCCTCACGGGAGGCCACCACGGCGAACTGCGTGGACGGGTCCATGCGCTTGGCTTCGACCCGGCTTAGGACTTCGAGGGCGGGAGTGGAGGCGCGTGCGGCGAAGTGCACCGGCAGCTCGTACTTGGCTACCCAGTCGTCCTCAAGCGTGTGCGCGCCGGAGACGCCCTTCAGCGCGTTCTTCCACATCGTGGGGACATCGCCGCCGATGGGCGTGGTGGCACCCAGACCGGTAATGACTACTTTGCGTGTCATGGGATCACTCTCTGTCGGTGCGCCTGCCGTGTCCGGAGCCTGATGGGGCGGCCGGGGCCTGCGTAAGGAAATCTCGGGGTGGTTCTGAAAGAAGGCGGCCGTGGTGTACCGGCCCGGGAGGCCGCTGAAGCGTCCCGGGCCGGCCACAGGTCCGGCCGGAAGGGGCCGACGCCGGGGTGCAGGCGGGATCAGGCCTGGGCGTTGGCGATGAAGCTGACTGCGTCGCCGACGGTCTTGAGGTTCTTGACCTCTTCGTCCGGGATGCGCACGCCGAACTTTTCTTCGGCGTTGACCACGATGGTCATCATCGAGATGGAGTCGATGTCCAGGTCCTCGGTGAAGGACTTGTCCAGTTCGACGGCCTCGGGGGCCAGGCCGGTCTCTTCGTTGACGATTTCAGCCAGACCGGCCAGGATTTCTTCGTTGCTAGCCATTGATGGCTCCTTTTCTTGTTGTTGCCGTCTGCTCCCGGCGCTTCCGGGCGTTTCTGGCGAAATGATTCAAACCGAGGGTTCGGCTTGGTTTGGGAATCCGTGCTGTTGTGAAATGCGAACAGCCGGGAAGTGCGGTGCCGTGCTATGGAAGCACAATCACCTGGGCGCCGAAGACCAGTCCGGCTCCGAAGCCGATCTGCAGGGCCAGCCCGCCGCTCAGTTCAGGATTTTCCTGCAGCAAGCGGTGGGTGGCGAGGGGGATGGAGGCCGCCGAGGTATTGCCTGCTTCGGCGATATCCCGGGCGATCTTGACGGTGTCCGGGAGTTTGAGCTTCTTGGCCATCTCATCGATGATTCGCATATTGGCCTGGTGCGGGATGAACGCCGCGAGGTCCTCCGCCTTGACCCCGGCGGCGTCGAGGGCCTGCTGCGCCATCTTGGCCATTTCCCAGACCGCCCAGCGGAACACCGTCTGGCCGTCCTGGCGCAACGTGGGCCACAGGGCGGCTTCGGTTGCGGCGGCCTCACCCTCGCTGAGGGCGCTCCCGTGCTTGCCGGCGGCAGCGAAGTCGCGGATGTCGAGCATGGAATGGGTCATGCCGATGGCGTCCCACTTGCTGCCGTCCGATCCCCATAC
>NZ_JBFRFD010000385.1:0-3663 GCF_052114645.1 Arthrobacter sp. 2YAF22_2 | reverse complement strand
AGGAAAGCCAATGGAGTGGTCCGTGCAGCAGCTCGCGAAAATCGCCGGCACCACAAGCCGGACCCTGCGCCATTACGACAGTGTCGGCCTGCTCAAGCCCAGCCGCACCGGGGAGAACGGCTACCGGTACTACGGCCAGGCCGGGCTGCTCAGGCTGCAGCGGATTCTGCTGTTGCGCGAACTGGGGCTGGGTCTRCCCGCCGTCGCCGAAGTCCTGGCGCACGAACGGCAGGCGGAAACTGCGCTCGCCGGCCACCTGGAGTGGCTGCGGCAGGAGCAGCGCAGGCTGGCCCGGCAGATCGCTTCGGTCCAGCGCACCATCGAGGCAGTAAAGGAAGGAAGGGACATCATGGCGGAAGAAATGTTCGACGGCTTCGACCACACCCGGCATCAGGACGAGGTCGAACAACGCTGGGGCAAGGAAGCATATGCGCAGGGCGACTCGTGGTGGCGCGGCAAGGATGCCGCTCAAAGGGAGGCCTGGAAGCAGCGTTCCCGGCAGCTCGCTGCGGACTGGACCGCCGCGGCCGAGGCGGGCACCGCCCCGGACAGCCCGGCAGCGCAGGACCTGGCCCGGCGCCAGGTTGAATGGCTCACGGGCATCCCGGGCACCCCGGCCGCCGCCGGCGGCAGCGGGAACCTCAAGGGCTACGTGGCCGGTCTCGGCGAGCTGTACGTGGCGGATCCGCGCTTTGCCGCGAATTACGGCGGGGCCGCCGGGGCGGCCTTCGTGCGGGACGCCCTGGCTGCCTACGCGCAGAAGCACCTCTGAGGCAGTGACGCAGCTGGGGCGGGGGCGCGGCCGGCGCCATGGGAGCGCGCCTAAACTTGTCCGGTGACCCCCTCAACGCTTTTCACCGCCGGCAACACCCCCGATGCTCCCCGCAGCGACCTCCCCGAGTTGCTCGGGACGCTCGCTGCGGAGCTGACGGCCCTTAACTACACCGTCGACGGCGTCGCGGGACTGCTGGGCGACGCCGCGCACGCGGCCCTGGGCCGTGACCAGCTCATCCCCGCCTTGATCGCCACCGAGTCCGCCGCCCACGGCGAGCCGACGACGGCGGCGCTCGCCGTCGTCGTGCGCCTCTGGCTGCTGGCCGAACCGCAGGACGCCGGGACACTCGACGCCGCGCTGCCCGGCGTCCGCACGGAGGGGCTGCTCCGGCTGGGACTCGTGGAACCGGCCGCCGGGGGCTTGATCCAGGCGAAGGTTGATCTGCGGCCCTACGGCTGGGACCCGACCCTGGCTGAGGACGGCGCCGCCAGCGGCGGCGCCGACCTCTGGGTGGCCAGCGACCTGGCCGCCCACCAGAGCCCGGGAGTGCTGCGCCACGACCACGTCCTTGGGATCGGGCAGGCGTCCACCACCCTGGTGCAAGTCACGGCGCGCCGGCACGTTGCCCGCGCGCTGGACCTCGGCACCGGCTGCGGCATCCAGAGCTTCCACCTGCTCCACCACGCCGAACACGTCACCGCCACCGACATCTCCGAGCGGGCACTGGCCTTCACGCGCTTCAACCTGGTGCTCAACGCGGCGGCGCTGCACCTGGATCCGGCCGAGCCGGAGAGCCGGGTGATCCTCCGGCTGGGCTCGCTGCTGGACCCGGTGGCCGGGGAGGAATTCGACCTGGTGGTCTCCAACCCGCCGTTCGTCATTACCCCGCGCGGCGCGGGCGAGAGCGCGGCGGAGCAGTTCACCTACCGCGACGGCGGTCTGCCCGGCGACGACATCGTCGCCAACCTGGTCCGGGACCTTCCCTCGGTCCTTACCCCCGGCGGGACAGCCCAGCTATTGGGCAACTGGGAGATCCCCGCGGGCGCCGCATGGGCCGACCGGCCGCAAGGCTGGGCCGGTCCGGACGCCGACGTGTGGTTCATCCAGCGAGAGCAGGTCGGCCCGGAGCAGTATGCCGAGACCTGGCTGCAGGATGCCTCGGAGGCCCGTGACCGGCGGCTCTACCAGGAGTCCTACGCCGCGTACCTGGCCGACTTCGCGGACCGGAAAGTGGAAGCCATCGGTTTCGGGATGATCTGGCTGCGGCGCCCCGCCGCCGGCGCCCAGCCGGTGATTACCCGCTTTGAGGAGATCACCTACCCGATCGAACAGCCGGTCGGCCCGCACCTGGCCGCCGCCGTCGACCGCGCCGACTGGCTGGCCGGCCACGAACTGGCCGCCGCGCACCTGCTGGTGGCCGAGGATGTCACCGAGGAACGGCACCAGCGCCCCGGCGCCGAACACCCGGGCGTCATCCTGCTGCGCCAGGGCGCCGGGCTGCGCCGCACCAACCTGCTGAGCACCGAGCTGGCCGGATTTGTCTCAGCGTGCGACGGCGAGCTCTCCGTCGGGCAGATCATCGGAGCCCTTGAGGCCCTGCTGGGCGGGTACGACGGCTACGACGCCGGGGCGTTCCGCGACGGTCTCCTGCACGAGGTCGGCAATCTGGTGCGCGACGGCTTCCTGCTCCCGACCTGAGGCGGACGACGCCGGTCCCGGCACCGCCGCTGGAACGGCCGCGGCGCCTTCGCCGCCAAATCGGGGGAGCACATAGGCGGCGACGGCCAGCGCCACCAGCACGCCGCCCACCCCGGTGATGAGGAAGCTCAGCCGGACCGGCAGCAGCGCGCCCAGCAGGCCGCCCAGGGCCAGGGCGCCAATCGAAACGGCGCGGGTCATCCCGCCGATGATCGCCACCGCCTGACCGCGCCCACTTTCGGGGATGCGCAGGATGGTGATTGCCCCGAAGCAGGCGTTCAACGCGCCGCAGGCCGTCCCCATCGCCGTGTAGGCCACGAAGAGCCACCCCACCGTGGGCACCAGCGCCATGACGCCCAAGAAGGCCGAAGTCAGCGCCATCGAGGCGAGCAGCACCCGTAGCCGGGCCGGCGGGGTCTTGATCCGGGCCGCCGCCGCGGCGCCGGCCGCCATGCCGAGTCCGAAGGCCGCCGTCAGCAGCCCGTACTGGATCTCGGTGGCACCGAGTTCGCCCCGGGCCAGGAAGACTTCCAGGACGTTGGTGGCCTCGCCCACCACGATGAAGAACAACGCTCCGAGGACCAGGGCCCACACCAGGCTGTCCCGCCGGATCAGCCGCAGGCCGTCCAGCAGGGCGGGTGCCTCCTGGCCGTCGCGCTCCGCGGCGGTGCCTCGCCGGGTGCGGATCAGCAAGGCGCCGACGCCCATGGCGAGGTAGCAGCCGCTCGCGACGCCGAACACCAGCCCCGGGCCGCCCCAGCCGCTGAGCAGGCCGCCCGCGGCCGGTCCGGCCATGCCGGCAATCATGATGGTGGCCTGCATGGTTCCCATCGCCCGCGGCGTGCGCTCCTCGCCGACGATCCGGGGCAGCAGTGCCTGCCAGGTGGGGCCCGCAACAGCCTGGGCGGCGTCGAGCAGGAACGTCATGGCGAAAAGCACCGGGAGGTAGTTGTCCAGGTACTRCAGGCCCAGGCCCATGCCGGCCACGGCCGCCGCGCTGACTGCGGAGGCCGCCGTCGCGAGCGCGCGCGAATCACGGGTGTCGGCAAGCCGGCCCGCCCAGGGCGCCAGCAGGACCAGCGGAAGGGCCGAGCACACCAGGTAGGCCGCAACGAGCCATGGCCCCGCGGCCGCCGTCGGAGTGTCGTCCGCGCTGGTCTGCAGGTGCAGCATCACGCTGACGACGACGG
>NZ_JBFRFD010000384.1:0-3665 GCF_052114645.1 Arthrobacter sp. 2YAF22_2 | reverse complement strand
GTCCAGGCCCATGGCGAGCAGCACGTGGGAAGGCCGTGGCACGCCGGCGGTGCACGCGGAGCCCGTGGAGGATTCCACTCCGGCGAGGTCCAGCAGGAACAGCAGCGAGTCGCCCTCGCAGCCGGCGAAGGTGAAGTGCGCGTTGCCCGGAAGCCGGCCCGCGCCGGCGGCTCCCCGCAGCACGGCCTCCGGAACGGCGGCGCGGACGCCGTCGATGAGGCGGTCCCGCAGCGCAGAGATCCGGGCGGACTCCCCGGCCAGGTTGCCGGCGGCAGCCTCCGCCGCCGCGGCGAAGGCCGCGATCGACGCCGTGTCCAGGGTCCCGGAGCGCACGTCGCGCTCCTGGCCCCCGCCGTGCTGGACCGGGGTCAGCGCCACGGCGCGGCCCAGGAGCAGGGCGCCGACGCCGACCGGTCCGCCGATCTTGTGCCCGGAGATGGACATGGCAGCCAGGCCGGACGCGCGGAAGTCCACCGGCACCGAACCGAACGCCTGCACGGCGTCGGAATGCACCGGCACGCCGGCGGCATGCGCCAGCCGCACGATCTCCGCGACCGGCTGAAGGCTGCCCACCTCGTTATTGGCCCACATGACAGTGACCAGGGCGATGGAGCCCGGATCGTCGGCCAGTTCGGACTCCAGCGCAGCGAGGTCCAGCACACCTTCGGCGTCCACGGGCAGCCAGCGGACGTCGGCCCCCTCGTGCCGTTCGAGCCATTCGACGGTGTCCAGCACCGCGTGGTGTTCAACCGTGGAACACAGGATGCGGGTACGCCGCGGGTCAGCGGCGCGGCGGGCCCAGTAGAGCCCCTTGACGGCGAGGTTGTCGGCCTCGGTCCCGCCGGAGGTGAAGATGACTTCCGACGGGTGTGCCCCGGCGGCCGCGGCCAGGGCCTCACGGGCGTCCTCGACGGCCCGCCGGGCTCGGCGGCCGGAACCGTGCAGCGAAGACGGGTTGCCGGTGCGGGCCAACTCGCGGGTCAGCGCGGCCAGCGCCTCGGCGGCAAGCGGCGTGGTGGCGGCGTGGTCAAGGTAGACAGACACAGGCTAATTCTACCGTGGCCCTCCGTGCAGGCACCCCGGCGTCAGAGCGGCCTGATCCGGGCGCAGCACTGGGCTGCCGTGGCGGCATCCTGAGCCCGGAGCGCCTCGATGTCCAGGGCTTCGACCCGGCCCGGGTCCATGCCGCACGCCGCCGCGGCCCCGGCCAGGAAGGCGCCGTTCATGGCGCAGACCACGTCCGCGTGGCCCCGGGCCACACGGTGGAAGGGGCAGTTGAGCAGCACCAGCCCGCCGGCGCCGTCGTCCGCCGGCCGGTACCCTTCGGCGGCGAGCAGGCCCGCGAAGTCGTCCGCGGCGGCGGCGGCGTGGCCGCGTGCCTGCGCGGCCCGCAGCAGCGCGTCCCGGGCGGAGCCGCCGTCGGCCGTGGATTGTTCGATGGCCGTCACCAGCAGTTCGGCGGCCAGGTCATAGTTGCGCTCCGGAACGGAGGCCGAGACCTCCTGGACGACGGCGCGGTACAGTTTCGCCGGACGCCCGGAACCCGGCCCCTCCTTGCCGCCAAGTTTCCGGAATTCCACCGCCAGCACGCCGTCCTGGACCAGGCGGTCCAGGTGGAATGACACTGTGCTCCGCGCCAGCCCGAGCGCCGCGGCGGCATCGTCGCGGCCCACCGCCTGCTCCGCGGCGGCAACAAAATCGAAGAGCCGGCGGCGGTTCTCATCGCCCAGGGAGGCCACGGCGGCCACCCTGAGGCTCCATGGAAAGCGGTTCATGAAATCAGCCTAACTCTAAAAACAAGATTCGTTGCTTAACCTCTGCTTCCATTCTAAAATTGAATTATCCAATTTTAGAAGGAGTAGGACATGAAATCTTCAACAGCACTCGCAGCCCCCGCCATCGCGGTCGCGGCCGGTCCGCGGCAGGCCTTCCTGCTGCTCCGCACGGTCTTCAYGGTGGCTCCGATCATTTTCGGCCTGGACAAATTCACCAACCTGCTGACGCACTGGACGATGTATCTCGCCCCGGCGGCAACCTCGGTGGTCCCGCTGCCGGCGCAGACCTTCATGTACATCGTCGGTGTCGTGGAAATCATTGCCGGCCTCGCGGTAGCGTTCCGGCCGCGTTTCGGATCGCTCCTGGTCGCCGTGTGGCTGCTGGGCATCATCGTCAACCTGCTGGTCCTGGGCAGTTTCTTCGACGTGGCGCTGCGCGACTTCGGCCTGCTGGTCGCGGCGCTGGCGCTGAACCGGCTCTCCCCCGCCAGGACCCGGTAGCATCRGCTGCCGCCGCCGCTGCGGCGCCTACGCCAGGACCCGGATCGCCCCCGGGACGACGTCGACGGTCAGCGGCAGCGGCCCGATCCGCTCGCCGTCCGCGTAGGCCACGACGCCGACCGCCTCAAGCTCGACCTGCCGGACCCGGCGGAGCTCGACGGCCGGGTGGCCCACGTGCCGGCCCGAAAACACCTTGGGGAACACCGCGAGGAAGCGTAGACGGGACAGCGGCCGGACAATGAAGAGGTCCAGGTACCCGTCGTCGAGCACCGCCTCCGGCGCAATCTTCATCCCGCCGCCGATCGACTGCCCGTTGGCCACCGAGATCAGCATCGCTCCCTGTTTCCAGCGTTCCCCGTCGGCTGTCACCGTGTACTCGATGGCGCGGAAGGTAACCAGTTCACGCAGCATCGCCAGGTTGTACCGGGCCATCCCGCGGGGCCGGCGCCACGCATTGGCGCGTTCATTGACCGCGGCGTCAAAACCGGCCGAGACCACGCTGGCGAACCAGTGCGTCCGGCCGCCGGAGCGCACCCGGCCGGCGTCGATCCGCCGGCCGCCGGACGGCAGGGCCGCCAGAATCCGGGCGGCGGCCGCCGGGATATCATGCCGCGGCAGGCCGAGCGCGCGGGCCATGTCGTTGCCCGTGCCGCTCGGAATGACGCCCAGCGGGGTCTCGCCGAACGCGCGGCCCGACCCGGCGAGCGCGTTGACGCCCAGGTGCACCATGCCGTCACCGCCCACCACGACCAGCGCGTCCACGCCGTCAACCAGGGTCTTGTCCACGGCCCGGGAGAGCGACTCGTAACTGTCCTCGCACAGCAGCCGAACATCCGCCGCGGCCGCGCGGAAGCACTCGGCCGCCTCCCGGCCGGCAGATTGACCACGGCCGAAGGAGGCGCGCGGATTGACGGCCAGGGCGATCTTCATGGGCTGAATTATGCCAGCCGCCGGGAACCATCCACCGCCGCACGCACGTTGTTCCCCCGAGGGGTTCAACCGGCCGGTTAAACTGGCCACGCCGGAGGTTCCGGCCGCACCGGCTCCATTGACGCAAAGGAATCTTGCTTGACGCAAGGCAGCAGCTCGCACTACCAGGTCCTGAGGATCCCCGTAACGGCGACGGACAAGGACATAAAGGTGGCCTACCGCAAGGCCGCCCGCACGGCCCACCCCGATCACGGGGGCGACGCCGCCACCTTCCGCCGCGTGACCCTCGCCTATGAAACCCTCATCGATGCCAAGCGCCGCGCCGACTACGACCGCTCCTACGGCAGCGGCACCGCCTTCTCCAGCCGCACCGTCCCGGCCGAGGACGGGGCGCACTTCGACGCGCCCGCCGCCGGCAGCCGCGCCTCCGCCCACGCGCACCAGCGCGTGGCCCTGAAT
>NZ_JBFRFD010000383.1:0-3673 GCF_052114645.1 Arthrobacter sp. 2YAF22_2 | reverse complement strand
CCATTGCATCGGTGAGAGTTCCTGTGCCTCGTCCACCACAATGTGCCCGAAAGCCCAGTTGCGGTCGCTCGTGGCACGTTCCGCCGCGGTCAGCCGGGCCTCGCGCTCCTGGTTTTGGTCCACCAGTTCCTCGGCGGAGATCAGGACATCCACCCCGGCCGTTTCCATGTTGACCAGGGTCTGCTTGGCGTTGGCGAGGTCCCGGGCGCGGTCGTGCTCCTGCTGGGCCAATCCCCGGCCGGCGGCTGGATCCAGTTCGCCCAGCAGTTCGGCGGCCTCGTCGAGGAGCGGCACGTCGGCTTCGGTCCATGGCGAACCGGCCGGCCGCAGCAGCAGGGCCCGTTCGGCCGGACTCAGGTCCGGGGTGCAGGCCTCCAGGATGGCGGGTTTGCTCAGCAGCTCACCCACCAGCTTTTCCGGCGTCATCGGCATCCAGCACAGGTTCAGGGCCACCCGGACGTCCCTAGCCGAGCGCACGTCCTCGGCGAGGTACGAGCGGTCGGCGTTGTTGCCGATGCTGCCGGCTTCGACCAGCTCGGTCATCTGCTCGGTGAGCTCCCGCAACAGGATCTTGACGAACGAGACCCTCGCCTCGTTGTGCGGCTTGCCGGTGGCACGTGCTTTCTCCCGGGCACGGCGGACCTGGCGCGGTGTCAGCACGAGCTTGCGGCCGTCCACCTCGAGCGTGCGGTTTTCGGCGGGGATCCGCTGCCGGTTGGCGACGGCGTTCGCCACCACCTCGGCCATGTCGAGCCGGCCCTTGAGGGCGGCAACGTCCGAATCGTCTTCGGCGACGGCGTGAATGCCGGGCATCAGGCGCCCCAGGCTGGCCATCACCACGCCGGTCTCGCCCAGGGACGGCAGCACCCGCTCGATGTAGTTCATGAACGACGACGACGGCCCCACCAGCAGGACGCCGGCGGTCTTGAGCCGGTCCCGGTGGGTGTAGAGCAGGTAGGCGGCCCGGTGCAGGGCGACGGCAGTCTTACCGGTGCCGGGACCGCCCTGGACCACGAGGGCGCCGGAGATGGAAGAGCGGATGATCCGGTCCTGCTCGGACTGGATGGTGCCGACGATGTCCGACATCCGGCCGGTGCGCTTGGAATTCAGGGCAGCGAGGAGTGCGCCTTCGCCCTGCAACGATTCGTTGTCGGCCAGCAGGTCGGCGTCGAGCACATCGTCCTCGATCGCCTTGACCTCACGGCCCTGCAGGATCAGGTGGCGGCGGCGGCGCACGCCCTGCCGGTCGAAGGCCGTGGCCTGGTAGAAGTGGCCGGCTTCGGGCGCCCGCCAGTCCACCATCAGGCGTTGCAGGTCCTCGGTGGTGAGGCCGATGCGGCCGATGTACTGGGCATCCCCGGAGTCCAGGTCCAGGCGACCGAACACAAGGCGGTCGTCGACGGCGTCGAGCTGCGCGAGCCGGTCCTCGTAGAGCGCCGCGAAGGCGTCCCGCTCGGAGACGTTTTGCATCGTGCCCACGGCGCCGGCACGGCGGACTTGGGCAAGCTGGGCGCGCTTTTCCGCCCGCAACTCGTCCAGCCGGGCATAAAGTCCGGCTACGTAGTCGCGTTCATGGGCCAAATCAGCGTCGTGCATCGAACGTTCCCCTATCGAAAAAGACAGACCCACCATTCTACAACCTTTTCAGCCGGTCCGCCCGAAACATGTCAGATTTCTACCAATTTCGGCGGCCCGCGCCTTTTTTCAGGCATTCTACCGAGGCGGCCGCAGGCCTCCAGCCAACGGTCCGGCCACGGTCAAAGCCCACGGTCGGCTACAGGTTCAGCAGCGAGTGGATCCGGTGTCCGTCCAGGGCGGTCCTACCGTTCAGTTCGCCGATTTCCATGACGACGCCGACGCCGGTTACCTCGGCACCGCACCGTTCGAACAGCCGGGCGGCTGCGCCGAGGGTGCCGCCGGTGGCCAGGACGTCGTCGAGGATGAGCACACGGGTGCCCGGTGCCAGGTCTGAGCGGTGCAGCTCCAGCGTGGCGGTGCCGTACTCGAGCGAGTAGTCCTCCGAGATCACCTCGCGGGGCAGCTTGCCGGCCTTGCGCACGGTGACGACGCCGGTGTCCGTCGCATAGGCCGCGGCGGCGGCAAGCAGGAAGCCGCGTGCTTCCACGCCGGCGACGGCGTCGAAGCTGCCCAGGAACGGACCCACCAGCGCGTCGACTACAGCTTTGAAAGCGGCACCGTCGGCGAACACCGGGGTCAGGTCCTTGAAGACGACCCCCGGCTTGGGATAGTCCAGGACGGTCGCGCAGAGGCTGGTGATCAGCTCGTCCACCGGGGTTGCATTGCTCGTCTGGGTAAGGTGCTGCTCGCTTTGTTTCACCCGTCAATCTTACTGGCTGGTAGAAAACCGCCGCCCGGGTCGCAGCAGCCTGCCTACCGGCCGGCAGCCCGCCCTGCTTCCTCGTCCGCCGCTTCCGGGGCCCGCAGGAGGCCGTTGGCGAAACCGTATCTGACCAGGTCCAACGCCTTTTCGAGTGCACGCTCCGCGTCAAACCGCCTGGCCGCGGCCGCACCCAGGCGGGCATAGTCGGTTGCCCAGCCGGAGCGGTGGAACCGGTCAGCGTCGCCGTGCAGGAGCCGCCCGTAGAGGACGTCCTCGAAGCGGTCGGAACCGTCGTCCGGCGCCGGTCCCGGCACCACAGGCTGACGGCCCTGGACCATCTCCTCGGTGAACAGCTCAACCACTTGTTGCGTCCCGTCAGCTATGCGGGGGTCGGCCGAGTAGTTACAGAGCCGGAGCGCCCTCACCACCAGCTTGAGCGAAACGTGTTCATCTCGAACGATGAATTTGCGCAGCATCGCGGCCCGGAAAAGCTCGATCCAATGCCTGCGCTCCCCCTCGATGGAGTGCACTGCCTGCTCCGCGTCGGCTTGGAACAGCGCGACCATCCGGAAGTACTCGGCGGCCAGCTGCGCAAAAATCTCAAGCCTCTCGAGTTCGTTGCCCGGTTTACCGCGTTTGCCTTCGCCCATGAGAAGCCATCTTTCCTCCACTGCCGCTGCCAGACCCAGGATTGCCGGCTACGCCGTCCGCACCTTCGCCGCCTTGTATCGGGAGACTGTCGGGTCGCCGGTGATCCAGAAGCGCCACGGGTACTGGTCCGTACCACCGGCGCCGGAGACGCCCACCCTAGGCCCGGAACTGATTTCCGATGCCGGTTCGTCCGGGAGCTCAAGCCTGAACGGCTGGCCCAACACGTCGCGGCCGCTGTCCGCCGTCGTCAGGCCCAGGGCGGTAGCGAAACGGGCGGGGCCGCTGGCCAGGTCCTTGGGGGCTTTCGACGTCGGCCGCCGCGCGAGCGCCAGCACCTCTCCGGCCACCACTTTGCCGGCGCGCAGCAGGACGGCGGAGGCGACCCCCTCGGGGCCGCAGACGATGTTGGCGCAGTGGTGCATGCCGTAGGTGAAGTACACGTACAGGTGCCCCGCTGGCCCGAACATCGGGGCGTTTCGCCGGGTCTGGCCGCGGAAAGTGTGCGAGCCGGGATCCGGGTGCAGCGAGTCTCCCGGCCCCAGGTAAGCTTCCACCTCGGTGATCCGGACCGCGACCGTCCCGCCGTGGCTTTCGTGCGTGAGCACGGCGCCGAGCAGCAGCGGGGCCACGGTGCGGGCGTCGGCGGCGAGCAAGCCGCGCACGGCATCGGGCGTGCGGCGT
>NZ_JBFRFD010000382.1:0-3673 GCF_052114645.1 Arthrobacter sp. 2YAF22_2 | reverse complement strand
GCTGGGTTCTCTACAGTCTCCCTTCCCGGAGCGGCCGTCTGGCACGTCTCGTGGATGGACAAGGACGACATGGTCGGCTGGCAGGCCTATTTCCACGAACGCAACCGACTGGTCACCACCCTGATCCACAGCCCGTACGCAAAGGGCGGCCGCGTCCTTAGGGAGTCAGTCCAGGCTGACGTGAAGCATCTCGTGTCCATGCAGTACTTCACCGAACATGGCCGCCTCGAGGCGCTCAAGGATATCTTCAAGGGGCCCACCGAGCTACACCAAGTGCTGGCCTCGAAGCTGCCGGAGATTAATGCGCTTAAATCCGATTACCCCGACGCGCAACTCAAGGAAAACGTTGACGACTTTCCGACGCCCAAGTTGGGTCGCGGTCCCGTAGGCGGCGCCTTGATCGGGATGCCGCCCAAGAAGGACTTGGTGCAGTGGGGCCTCAAGACAGTATCGCGGCAGCTGGTCAAGAGTCCGGCGCCGGAGAGTGCAGAACGCCCGCAAGGGTTTCTAGCCCACCGGGACAACCGCTGGTTTAGACTCGCTCATTACGACAGCGTCATTGTGTCCAATGCCGAGGGAACAGGCGCGTCTTGGTATAGGCGTGATCCAAAGAAGCTCAAATCGATGCTCGCCGAAGCCACCCGGCTGCACCTTCGCCTCTACCGCGAGTGGGACAAACTGGCGGCGCAGTATCGCGATGCCGTCCCCGAGATCACGTCCATCGCCGCGTGGAAAAAGACCTTCGGTCTGGACGCCAAGGACGGCAGCTAGATGGCCGGAAAAGTGGACGAGTTCGTTAAACCCGGAAGTGGCCGCGGACTGCTTGATGTGTACGGCGACCGCTTCCTGCTAAAGCTGCTGGTGCGCAAGGAAATCAAGATCCGTTACCGGGGCTCGGTACTGGGGTTGCTTTGGTCCTATGTGAAACCACTGATGCAGTTTTTGATCTACTACATCGCGCTCGGAATCTTCTTGAATCTCGAGCATGGAACACCCAATTACGCGGTCTATCTTTTTGCTGGCATAGTTCTGGTGAACTTTTTTACTGAGTCGTTATCCAATTCCACGCGGTCCATCGTGGACAACCGCGATCTGATCAGGAAGATCTATCTGCCGCGGGAGCTATTTCCTGTGGCAACTGTCTGGGTTTCTGCTGCGCATTTCCTGCCGCAGCTGGTCGTGCTGATCGGCGCCTGTCTCCTTGTCGGCTGGGCGCCGTCGATATTGCAGCTAGCCGCGGTGATTCTAATCTTCGTCATGGTGTCTGTGCTCGCGACTGGCCTTGGCCTCATGTTTGGGGCCGTCAACGTGTATTTCCGTGATTCGGAGAACATTGTTGACATGATCGTCATGGTGGTCACCTGGGCGTCGCCAGTGCTGTATGTGTGGTCGATGGTGGAACGCGTTATGGGGCCTTGGTACTGGCTATATCAGTTGAATCCGATGACGACGGCCGTTGAGGTTTTCCATTGGGCTTTCTGGCAACCAACACTGAAGGCGGGCCAAGTTGTTTCAGGCACTCTTCCGCCCGACCTGTTCACCCTCTGGCTCCCGGCCTCGATGCTTGTATCCCTCGCGGTGCTCTTCCTTGGACAGTTGACGTTCCGCCGGCTTTCCATTCACTTTGCTCAGGAGCTCTGAGATGACTTCACATGGACACGTCGCCATCAGCTGTACTGGCGTCCGCAAGCAGTTTGTGCTGCGCCACACCCGATCCCTGAAGGAGGCCTTGGTCTGGCTGGTGAAGGGCCGCAAGGGCGATCTCTCCAAGCGGTTCCTGGCGCTAAACGACGTGTCGCTTGAGGTGAAGCAAGGTGAAACCGTCGCACTCTTGGGCCTTAACGGTTCCGGTAAATCCACGCTCCTGAAGTTGATTTCGGGCGTGCTGCAGCCCGACGGCGGCACGGTGCGCACCCGTGGGCGAGTAGCAGGGCTTATCGAGGTCGGGGCGGGCTTCCACCACGATCTCAGCGGCCGGGATAACGTCTACCTCAACGGAGCCATCCTTGGTATGTCGGAACGGCAGATCGATGAGATGTTTGACTCCATTGTGGAATTCTCGGAGATCGGTGAATTCATTGACACCGAGGTGAAATTCTACTCGTCGGGAATGTACCTGCGTTTGGCATTTTCCATCGCCGTTCACACCGACCCGGAAGTCTTCTTGATCGATGAAATCCTAGCCGTCGGCGACGAACCGTTCCAGCGCAAATGCATCGCCAAGATTAAAGAGCTGGCGGACAAAGGCAAAACCCTCTTTGTCGTGAGCCATGACCTGGACTTGGTAGCGACGATTTGTGAGCGCGGGGTTCTGTTGGAGCATGGCCAGATTGTTATGGACGGCGAAGTGCACGCCGTCGTTGACGAACTCCGAGAACGCTCCGCGAACCTAAGCTAGCGATGGCTTGAGCGGCATCGCGCCGAAGGACAGCAGTGCAAGAACACGCCGCTGTACACAGAATGAAGGAGTCCTAACGAGTGCAGTGGCTTGATGCTGTGCCCACGATTTTTGCCGCATTGGCCGTCCTGCTGATGCCCGGGCTGTTGCTGGCGTGGGCCATGCACGCCCGTGGCTTTTCAGTGTTCGCGCTCGCGCCCGTCTTCTCAGTCTCGCTCATCTCCGTAACGGCGGTGGTGTGTCCTTTTATCGGCGTATCGTGGTCGCTGCTGCCCGTCGTGGTTCTAGCGGCGGTTGCCTCGGCGGTGGCTTTCCTCCTGAGTCGACGCAGTCGAAGGACCTGGCAACCACAGCGGGCGTTCGACGCCCGTTTTGGCTTTGCCATGCTGGGAACGCTGCTGGCCGCCGTCACCGTTGGCGCACGACTGGTGTATGCCTTCGGTTCGCCCGACAGCATTTCCCAGACCTACGACAACATATTCCACCTCAATGCCGTCCAATACATCCTCCACACGGGGCAGGCTTCATCTCTGACGGTTGGCGGCATGACCGGCATCCCGTTCTACCCGGCCGGATGGCACGCGGTCGTGTCCTTGACCGCCCAGCTGTCAGGGGCCAGTATCCCTGTCGCAGTCAACGCCACCAACCTCGTCATTGGTGCCGTCGTGTGGCCTATGGGGTGCATCTTCTTGTGCCAGCAGGTTCTCGGACAATCCAAAATAGCTGCACTCCTGGCCGGCGTCCTGTCTGCCGCGTTCGGCACTTTTCCCCTCATGATGGTGGACTTCGGGGTGCTCTACCCGAACCTCCTCTCGATTTCCTTGCTGCCCGCTGTCCTCGCACTGGGCTTCCAGTTATTGCACCTGTCAGCCGTACCGGACATGCAGCCGTTCATGCGCTACCTTGCCGTACTCGTAGCAATCCCAGGTCTTGCGTTGGCCCACCCGAGCACGCTGATGGCCTTCCTGGCATTCCTTACCCCGGCTGTCATATTCGTTTTTGTGAAATCTTGGCGCAGGTGGGGTCGAAGCTGGCCGGCGTCGAGGAGAACAGCGGTAGCCTGGTCTGGCGCCCTGGCGGTGGGGACAGCGGTTGTCCTGCTGGCCTGGCAGGCCGTTCGACCGATCGCCGAAGCGGCCTTCTGGCCCCCAATCCATTCACCGTTGGGTTCTCTGTGGGAGCTCGCGACTAATTCCGAAATGAACCGGCCCCCGGCAATCGTGGTGTCCATCCTCATGGCTGTGGGCGTTGTTGTCATGGCACGGCATCGAAACC
>NZ_JBFRFD010000381.1:0-3673 GCF_052114645.1 Arthrobacter sp. 2YAF22_2 | reverse complement strand
ATGTACGACACGGTAGGAGCGCCGGGGCTGTGATTATCTTCTACATGATTCTGGTCCTGGGTATCACGACGATTTTCTGGACGCTGGTCGGCTTGACGAGGGCTGTCGGGGAAGAATACGACCACTACCGGGCCGGCCGGGCGGAACTCGGATTTACCGGGCGGCGGCGTTGGCTGGCGCGCGATGGGTTCGCCTCCGGTACCAGACGCTTCCCGTCCCTACCGACACGGGACGGCGCGGGCAGAATCCGCCGGATTCATGGGCGGCGCAGGGCCAAAGCCACGCCGGTGCTACCGGCGGATGTTGCGGTCCTGATTGCGGCCCACAACGAAGCACTCGTGATCAGTGAGACGATCCGGACCGCTGCCGCTTTGGTTCCCCTGGAGAACATCCACGTCATCTCGGACATGTCCTCCGACGACACTGCCGAAATCGCCCGCAAAGCAGGGGTGAAGGTGCTTGAGCTGGCCCCAAACCGGGGTAAGGCGGGGGCTCTGGCCGCCGGCATCGCCCACTTCGAGTTGTGTAAGAACTTCGAAGTGGTGATGCTGCTGGACGCGGACACCCGTCCCGCCCCGGACTACCTCGATACTGGACTTCCGATGTTCTCCGACCCGACGGTGGCTGCCGTCGCGGGCCGAGCCAGATCCATCATGAACCCTACCTCGCCGAGCCCATTGGGCAGTTTCCTCGTGGCGTATCGGGAGCGGCTGTATATTGTGGTGCAACTCCTGCTGAAGTACGGGCAGGCCGCGAAGGGGGCGAACGTCGTATCGATCGTGCCAGGCTTTGCCAGCATGTATCGGACGTCGGCGCTCGAGAAGATTGACGTGCTGGCTCCCGGGCTGGTCATCGAGGACTTCAACATGACCTTCGAGCTCCATGCCAAGAAGCTGGGCAGGGTAGCATTCCATCCCGCCGCGGCGGTAGCGTACACGCAGGACCCGGATACGCTCCGTGACTACATCAGGCAAGTCCGGCGTTGGAGTCTCGGGTTTTGGCAGACCGTCCGTCGGCATCGGGTCCAGGCCGGCAAGTTTTGGCTTGCGCTCGCGGTCTACATCGTCGAGCTGATCCTGAGCTGCCTCTTCTTTGTCCTACTTGTGCCGGTCTTGTTGCTCTCGGTTCTGGCGGCGGTAGAGCTTCAGACGGGCAATACCTCCCCGGAATTGATCGCAGTGGCGGGCTTGCTTCGCCCCCAGGATGTCCTCCTCGGCGTATTCCTCCCTGATCTGTTGCTGACGATCATCGCGGCCGTGTCCCTTCGGCGGCCCTTCATCCTGTTGTTGGCTCCGTTTTTTCCGCTCATGCGGATTCTCGACGCAGGAATTTGTTTAATGGTCCTGCCAAGGGCGTTCTCGACGCACTCTTCAGGGGTCTGGATCAGTCCCGTTCGCCGGGCGCAGAATCGGCCCTCAAGCGGGGAACCGCTCGAAAGCTCGGCTGCGCCCGGCGCACGCTAGAGCGGCTAGCTGACGCCGGAAGTCGTCTGCACCTTGAGCCACGGTCCGGCCGGAACGTTGGCGCGGTCGACGAAGGACCAGGAGACGTGGTCGCCGCTGCCGTTCAGCTCGGCGAACCCGAGGCAGCCGTTCAGTGCGGGGGAGACGTCCATGCCGGCACCCTGGGTAGCATCGGTCGAGAAGTCAGCGTTGGCCGGACGGAGGTTCTGGGAACCGAAGACGTACCCGGCATCGTGGTAAGCGGTGCCGCTGGATGGGCCGGCGTCCTGGATCTGGCCGTAGCAAACGTTTCCGTTCGGTCCGGAGAGCTTGACCCAGCGGTTCTTCATGTAGCTGTAGTTGGGGTCCTTACAGTGGTCGACGCCGGTGGCGGCGTTGTCCGAAGCCGCCCAGGGGATGACGCTGCAGCGTTGCTGAAAGGCAACGGTGTCGTTGACGTCGTCGTAAGGCAGATCCAAGTAGAAGGGGTTCTCCTTGGGCTGGGGCTGGTTCTTGGGGAAATACCCGTTGGAGGCGTCGCGGGCTTCGGTCGAGCAAGTGAAATTCGTTCCGGTACCGGAACTCACGCCGTCGCAGCCGCCGTAGATGCTTCCCGGGCAACCGGAAGCGGATGCAGGGGTGGTGCCGAGGTTGACCCCGGTGTGCTGGAAGGCCCACTGGCTGCTGTAGGTGGAGCAGACCTGGGATCCGTCGGCCAGGCTGGCGTTGAAGATCTCGCCCACCCAGAAGGTCGTGCTGATGACGTTCGTGTGCGTGGGGTAGACGCTCGTGGCGGTGCCGCCAGCCGGGGCGACCGGGGCCGGGGCGACCGGGGCCGGCTTCGCAGCCTTGGCGGGAGCCGGAGCCGCTGCTTTGGCCGGAGTCGCAGCCGCAGTCGGCGGGGCGACGGTGCTTGTAGCCGCTGCCGTTTTGGTCGGATCTGACTGGGGCGGCGTTGCCGAAGCGGCAGAGGACGACGGCGCCGGCGACTGTGCCGCGGTCGAAGTGCTGGGGGACTGGCCCGCCGCCTCCGGGGTCGACGAGGCTGCGCAACCGGTGGTGAGTCCGCCGATTAGGAGGACAAGCGCTGCTATGCGGATTTTACTCAGTTGTTTCATTGGTGGGTGCATATTCTGTTGAGGACATGGGAAAAGACAGCACTGAGCCAGTGACGGCGTGCTGACGTTCGGCCATGATGAGACCGGTGCGAGTTGCCCACGGTCTGTTGCTGGTATTTGGGGCGGTTGAAGCCCGGTCAGCGACGCCGGCCAGCTCCCCCCGGAGCGGCCAGTTGAGCATCATGGCACGCTGAGACCTATTCGTGCAGGCTCAACCATACATGAGGCCCCGCTCTCGTTTGCCACGCCGGGACAGTTCCTCCGCTTTGCCGTGATTATTGTCACTTTGCTGGGGTGCGCCACGCCGCCGCGGCCGGTGCGCGCCAGTGTCGGCGCGCCGCCGGGCTGAAAACAAAGTAAACCCCGGTCGAAAGATTTTCGACCGGGGTTGTAAATGAGGATGTCAAGAATTGTCGAGGCTAACGCGGATAGGCAAGGACCACCCAGGACATCAGGACCAGCAGGATCAGCGCTGAATACATGGACCAATTCCGCCCAACGGCCTTGCGGTGGCTGCCGTGCCACACCCGCTCCATTCCGTTCATATTCATAAGTCGATTCAACGACGGCGGGACTCCGAATAACAGCGTGCCCTTCACTCCAAAAAATGGCCGCTGCCACTCATTTGGTCCGGCCACCTACTCGGGCTGCCAGCACAAACCCGCGATTGCAGGCTGGGCGGATGCGGCCACCCCGTAGTTCAGGGGCGTCCGAGCCCCTTATAGGTCCAGCCGGCCGCGCGCCATTTGACCGGGTCCAGCACGTTCCGCCCGTCGAGGATACGGGGCGCCGACACCAGGGCCAAGGTATCGTGCGGGTCCAACTCGCGGTATTGTCGCCACTCCGTCAGCAGCAACACAGCGTCGGCCTTGCGCAGGGTGGCTTCCAAATCCGGCTCCAGCGGGAGTTCCGGGAAACGCTTGGCAGCATTGGCCAGGGCCTGCGGGTCGGTCACCGTCACCACTGCGCCCTGGAGCTGCAGCTGGGCCGCAGCGCTCAGGGCCGGCGAGTCCCGGACGTCGTCGCTCTCGGGTTTGAAGGCCGCCCCCAACACGGCAATCCGCTGCCCCATCAGGGAGCCGCCGCACAGCTCCCGGGTGAGCTCCACGACGC
>NZ_JBFRFD010000380.1:0-3674 GCF_052114645.1 Arthrobacter sp. 2YAF22_2 | reverse complement strand
GCCGACGTGAAGGCCGTCAAGCTCGTCACTAACGCGGCCTGCAGCGGTAAAACGACCCAGGACGTCATCAGCAGCCAGCTAAAGAAGTTGAACCCCAGCACGGAACTCGTGACGATCACCGCGGGCGGCAACGACCTCGGTTTCGGAACGATCGTCACAAACTGTGTCACCGCCGTGTTTAATCCCGCCGCGGCCGGGGCCTGCGCCGATGCCAGCGCCACGGCGACCGCCCTGATTGCCAGCGGAAAACTCGCCGGCAACGTGGCCGCGATGATTCAGAGCGTGCATGCAGCCGCCCCCAACGCCAAGGTCGTGGTCACCGGCTACCCCTACCTTTACGACCCGATCCCCGCCGGCCGGACGGATTCGCTGTCGCAGTTCATCTACCAGGCCACGGCACTGGCAGACGGCCTGAACGGATCCATCGCCCTGGCCGCCGGGGCTCAGTACGTCGACGTCCGGGGAGCTTTCCTCGGCCACGGCATCAACTCGGCAGACCCATGGATCAATCTCAACCTTGCCAACCCGGGCAGTGCCGACAACTTCCACCCGAACGCCAAGGGCTACCTGGCCTACTACAAGACCTTGAAGTTGGCCGGAGCCTACCCCGGGTCCTAGGGTTGGCTCCGGCCAATAGAGGGCTCAGCGCCAGCCGAGCTGCGGCGCCACATACTTCAGGATCGACTCGATGACGTGGGCGTTGTAGGCGACGCCGAGCTGGTTCGGGACCGTGAGCAGCAGGGTGTCAGCCGTGGCGACCGCCTCGTCCTCGGCCAGTTTCGCGGCCAGCTCGTCCGGAGCACCCGCGTAGGACCGGCCGAAAACGGCGCGGGTTTTCTCGTCAATGTTGCCGACTTGGTCGGAGCTGTGGCGGTCACGGCCGAAGTACTGCCAGTCGCGCTCGTCCGTCAGCGCAAAGATGCTGCGGCTGACCGACACACGCGGTTCCCGTTCGTGCCCCGCCTCCTTCCAGGCCTGCCGGTAGAGCTCGATCTGCTCGGCCTGCTGGACGTGGAAGGGCTTGCCGCTCTCGTCATCCTTGAGCGTGGAACTCTGCAGGTTCATACCGAGCTTCGCCGCCCAGACGGCCGTGGCGTTGGAGCCGGAACCCCACCAGATGCGCTCGCGCAGGCCCTCCGAGTACGGCTCCACGCGCAGCAGGCCCGGAGGGTTCGGAAACATCGGGCGGGGGCTCGGCGCCGCGAAGCCGTCGCCGGCGAGTACCTCGAGCAGGCGTTCGGTGTGCCGGCGGCCCATGTCGGCGTCCGATTCGCCCTCTGCGGGGGTGAAGCCGAAGTGCCGCCACCCGTCGATGACCTGCTCGGGTGAACCTCGGCTGATGCCCAGCTGCAGTCGGCCGCCCGAGATCAGGTCGGCCGCGCCGGCGTCTTCTGCCATGTAGAGGGGGTTCTCGTAGCGCATGTCGATCACGCCGGTGCCGATCTCTATACGGCTTGTCCGTGCCCCGATCGCAGCGAGCAGCGGGAAGGGGGAGGCGTACTGCTGGGCGAAGTGGTGCACGCGGAAGTAGGCGCCGTCCGCTCCCAACTCCTCGGCAGCGACCGCGAGATCGATCGCCTGCAAGAGCGAGTCCGAGGCGGTGCGCACGCCGGACTCGGGGTGGTCGGTCCAGTGGCCGAAGGACAGGAATCCGATGTTCTTCACGTGAGGAAGCAACGTGGCGGTGGAGCGCCGTATTCCCGCGGGCCCCAGCCCGGCACCAACTCGGCCGGAGCCTGCCCGGGGTCCTAGCGGTGCTTGGCCAGCCGGTACTCGAGGCCGCTGCGGACCATCGGCCATTCGTGTTCGAGGATCGAAAATACCACGGTGTCCCGCAGCGCGCCGTCGGCGGTGCGGGTGTGGCTGCGCAGCACACCGTCCTGTTTGGCGCCCAGCCGGGCGATCGCGTCGCGGGACTGCTGGTTGAGCCAGTGCGTGCGGAATTCGACGGCGGGGCAGCCGAGCGTTTCGAAGGCGTGCCGCAGCAGCAACAGCTTGGAGTCCGGGTTGCTGCCGCTGCCGTGCGCGGAAGCGGCGTTCCAGGTGGAACCGATCTCAACCCGCGGCGTCGCGGCGTCGATGTTCATGTAGGTGGTCATCCCGATCACCCGGCCCGGTCCGCCCGTGGCCGGGTTCAGCAGCCGCGTGGTGAACGGCAGCATCGAGCCTTGGTGCTGCAGTTCCAGGCGCCGGTCGATCTCGGCGGCCATCGCCTCCGGCGCGGGCACGCTGGTATACCAGAGGTGCCACAGTTCCCCGTCGCGGGCCGCCGCCACCAGACCGTCGTGGTGGTCCCGGTTCAAGGGCTCGAGCACGACGTGCCTGCCGGTGAGGGTGATCGGTTCAATGCGGGGCCGCGCCGGGGTAGTCACTGCACCATCCTAGGCATGCGTGCGTGGTCCCGGGCGGTTTTCTCCGTAGGCCACCGCCCGGGAGCGGTTCAGTCGGCCCAGTCGAAGAAGCCCTTGCCGGACTTCCGCCCGAGYTCGCCRCGSGCCACCTTGTCMCGGAGGATCTGCGGCGGCGCGAAACGTTCACCCAGCGTGGAGGCCAGGTATTCGGCGATGCCGAGCCGGACGTCCAAGCCGACGATGTCGGTGGTCCGAAGCGGGCCGGTGGGGTGCTTGTAGCCCAGCACCATGGCGTTGTCGATGTCCTCGGCAGACGCAACGCCTTCCTCCACCATGCGCATCGCTTCGAGGGCGATTGCCACACCCAGGCGGGAGGACGCGAACCCCGGTGCGTCGTTGACGACGACGGCGGTCTTCCCGAGCGCCTGTACCCAGCCCCGGGCGGCCTCCGCGAGGGCCTCAGCGGTCTGCTCGCCGAGGACGACTTCGATCAGGGTGGAGGCGGGGACCGGGTTGAAGAAGTGCAGGCCCAGGAAGTTCTGCGGCCGCTTCAGTTCGCGGGCCAGCCCGTTAACGGAAAGCGAGGAGGTGTTGGAGGCAAGGTACGCGTCCGCGGCGAGCCGTTCCTCGATTCCGCGCAGCGAGGACACTTTCAGGTCCCAGTTTTCGGGTACGGCCTCGATCACCAGCTCGCGGTCCTTGAAGTCGTCGTAGTCCACGGTCACGGCGAGCCGGGAGACCATCTCGTCGAGGTTGCCATCGATCGCACCGCGCTCGATGCTCTTGGCCGCCGCGGATTCGACCCGCTCGCGGGCCGCCTCGGCTGCCTCGTCATCGCGTTCGACAACGAGCACGTTCGCGCCGTTGATCAGGAAGGCGTGGGCGATGCCGGCGCCCATCCGGCCGCCGCCGAGCACCCCGACGGTGGCGGGAAGGTTCGCGGGGAGTACGGAGTTGCTCATGTCTACTTCTTCCGGTCTGAGTTCTGGTCGGACTTCTTGGCGGATTTCTTGGCGGATTTCTTTTCCAAGAAAGCCTGCATGCGGTCGAACTTCGCCTGCGACTCGAAGAGGATGCCCTGCGCCAGCTGGTCGATCAGCGGGTGCGCCTCCGCCGGGGCGTGGAACACGGACTTGGTGATCCGCACCGCGAGCGGATCCTGCCGGCCGATCCGGTCCGCCAGCTCGTAGGCGGCGTCCATCAGCTGCGCGGGCTCGTGGATTTCGGTGATGAGCCCGACGGCGAGCGCCCGGTCGGCGCGCAGCACCGCCCCGGCCAGCAGGATCTCCTTGGCCACGGGCTCCCCCACGAGCTCCTTGAGGC
>NZ_JBFRFD010000379.1:0-3679 GCF_052114645.1 Arthrobacter sp. 2YAF22_2 | reverse complement strand
GCGTACCTTGGCGTGGGAATGCGACCGGGTCCTCGTCGTGCTGCCGGCCCAGCTCCGCGCCGCGGTGGCATCCGCCCGTCTCGTGCCGGAGCTTCCGCCGGTGGACACCGCACTGGTGATCCGCGCGAAACCCGGGGCGGCGCTGGACTTCCAGCTCATCGCCGAAGCCGTGGGACTGCCCGTGCAGAGCATCATGCCCGAGGTCCGCGGCACGGCCGCGGCCACGGAACTCGGCCGCCTGCTGGAGACCGGCGTGCGGCGCAGCGTGCAGCGCTTCACCGACGCCATCCTTGACTTCAGCGTGGACGAGTACCCGTGAACTCGCACGCGGTTCCGGACCCGCGGGAACCGCCGCATCCGGGAAACCCGGCGGCTCGCCGGCAGTTGCGGGGCGCCCAGAAACGGGTGGATGCACGCCTGCTCGATGCGGTCCGCGAATCGGTTATGGCCGACGCCGGTCCGGTCACTCCATCCCGGGTGGCCGCGGCCGTGCAGGCTAGCGGCCGGGTGCTCGGCACCGCCGGTGCGCTGGCCGCCGTCGAAAGCATCAGCGCCGAACTGAACGGGCTGGGGCCGCTCCAGCCGCTGACCCGTGACCCGCTGGTGACGGACATCTTCGTCAACGGCCCGGACTCGGTCTGGCTGGACCGCGGGCGCGGTCTGGAGCGTGTCCCCGTCACCTTCGCCGGCGAAGCCCAGGTCCGCGCGCTGGCGGCCCGGCTCGTGGCCGCCGGCGGCCGCCGGCTGGATGACGGGTCGCCTTGCGTGGATGTCAGGCTCGACGGCGGCTACCGGGTCCACGCCGTTCTGCCGCCGGTTTCCACCACCGGCACCCTCCTAAGCGTGCGGATCCGGCGCGCGTCCGTCTTCTCCCTGGCCGAGCTCAGCCGCGGCGGCATGTTCGGCCCGTTGGTCCAAGATGTCCTGGAGCGGATGGTGGCCCGCCGCCTCAGCTTTCTCGTCAGCGGCGCCACCGGCTCGGGAAAGACGACGCTGCTCGCCACCCTGCTGGGGCTGTGCCGGCCGGCGGAGCGGCTCGTCCTGATCGAGGACGCCTCGGAGCTGAACCCCGTTCATCCGCATGTGGTGTCCCTCGAGTCGCGCCACAGCAATCTCGAAGGCGGGGGCACCGTCGATCTGGCCGAGCTGGTTCGGCAGGCCCTGCGGATGCGGCCGGACAGGCTGGTGGTCGGGGAGTGCCGCGGCGCCGAGGTCCGCGAGCTCCTCGCCGCGATGAACACCGGGCACTCCGGGGCCGGCGGGACGATCCACGCCAACACCGCCGCGGGGGTCCCCGCCCGGCTCATGGCGCTCGGCGCGCTCGCGGGGATGGGACCGGAAGCTGTCCGCCTCCAGGCCGCCAGCGCCCTGGACGCCGTGGTCCATCTGGAACGGACCCGGCTTGGCCGGCAGGTGGCATCCATCGGGCTGGTCGGGGAAAACGGCGCCGGCCTGGCCGTGGCGGCGGCCTTGGAAACAGTCGGAGGCGAGGTCCACGCCGGTCCCGCGTGGCCGGAGCTTGCGGCCAGGCTGGGCCTAGACCCGGTTGCCGGGCCGGGGACCGCACCCCCGATGCCGCCTGTCGCCGGGCCGGGGCCGCCATGACGGCCGCCCTGACCGGGATCCTGGCCCTGGCGTTGTGGTTGGCACTCGCGCCGTCGGACGGGGCCAGACGGCGGATTCGGCGGGTCCTATCCGGGCCGCCGCCGGGTAGCCCCCGGGAACCTGCCGGCGGCACCACGGCCGGCCGGCGCGGCCTCTTTTCGCCGTGGCACCGGATGGGTCCAGCCGTATCCGAGGTGCCCATGACCGTGCTGGTGCAGCAGCTGGCCGCTTTGCTGAAAGGCGGCCGATCACCGGCCCGGCTGTGGGAAGAACTTTGGCTGCTCTACGTGAACCAGCACGGGTCCGACTACACGGCGGGCCGCGTACCGGAGCACCCGCCGAACCACCCGTTCGAGGGCACCGGACGGCGCAACAGGGCCGCGGCCCGTACTGGACTGTTGAGTGCGACGTCGCAGGGGATTCTGTCCGCAGCCCGGACCGCAGCCCTGCGGGGTACCCCGGTGGCCGCGGCGATCCGTCAGGGAGCCTCCCCGGATCCCGGCACAGCCTCACCCCGGGGTCGCGAACACAAGGAACGGGCGGTCTGGGTGGAACTTGCGGCGTGCTTCGATGTGGCCGAGGCCAGCGGCTGTCCGCTCGCCGATGTCCTCACGCGGTATGCCGCCCATCTGGAGGCCGAGGACGACGCCGCAGCCGCCCGGCAGACTGCCCTCGCCGGGCCCAGGGCCACCGTCCGGATCCTTACCTGGCTGCCCTTTCTCGGGCTCGGGCTCGGGGTGTTGCTGGGCGTGAATCCCTCGACCGTCCTGCTCGGCACACCCGTCGGCCTGGCAGCACTCGGCGCGGGCATCGCCCTCACCGCGGCGGGCCGGATCTGGTCCGCCCGGCTGGTCGGCGCGGCAGCCGGCCGGCAGCCGTGACCCCGCTACCGGGCAGCCTCGCCGTGGCCGCCCTGCTGGCCGCGGCAGCGGTGGTCGGACTCGCGGACCATGGCCGGGCGGCCCGGCGCTGGAGGCATCTGGGCCCACGACGGCTCGCGGCTAGCCGCGTCACAGGCCGCGGCGTCCTGCCCGAGGATCCCGGGGTCGGGCTTCGGGACCCGGTCCTGATGTTGGAACTGATCGGTGCCATGCTGGACGCTGGATCCGGGCTGGGCCGTTCGCTGGAGCTGGTTGCCCGGCACACCGCCCCCGGACTCGGCCGTCCGCTGGGTCCGGTCGTGTCCGCCCTGGCGATCGGCGCCGACTGGGAAACCGCGTGGCGCAGCTCCCACGCCCTTCCCTCCCAACTGCTCGCCCTCCGCGACGCTTTGGGCTTCGCCGCACTGACCGGCGTGCCGTCCTCCGCCATCCTGTACGCGCAGGCCGCCCGGCTCCGCCGCGAACATTTCCGGGCCGCCGAGCAGCGTGCCGCCGCGCTGGGCGTGAAACTGGTCATCCCGCTGGGGCTCTGCTCTCTGCCCGCCTTCGTGTRCCTGGGGATTGTGCCGGTGGTGCTCGCGATGCTGCCCCCGGGCTCCTGACAGCTCACCGGCGGAGGCGCCGCCGGGCGTTTGAGCGCTGCGACTCCTCCTCCACAGCCCAACTTTTCCACTTGTCCCGGCCGCTCTCTTAACGGCGCCGACCGGACCGCGCAGGGTGGAAACAGCCGGCGACTGCGCCGGATTCATTTCGAGAGGAACGCTCATGACCCACCATCCAAACGCCCCCGCCGGCCCCGACCGTGAGTCTGCCGAGACCGGCACGGCGGAGGTCCGTGAAATCTACCCGGGCGCCCGCCAAGCCCCGCCGGTCCAGGCCGGCCCCGCGGCCGGACGCCGGCGGAGAAGGCAGCTCGGCTCGGAAGCAGGGATGGCCACCGCTGAATACGCCATCGCAACGTTGGCCGCCGTCGGGTTTGCCGGCCTGCTCGTGCTGATCATGCGCAGTGAGGAGGYCCGGGGTTTCCTGCTGAATCTGATCCGCACGGCCCTGGCGCTGCCGTGATTAGCGAGCGGATTGGCGAGCGGCGAGGTTCCTCCACCGGCAGCGCCGGCTCCCGCGGCCGTGGGCAAGCGGGACCCCGCCGGCAGTGGCCGGCCAAGGAGCCGCAGCCGCGATCCCGATGGCACCGC
>NZ_JBFRFD010000378.1:0-3691 GCF_052114645.1 Arthrobacter sp. 2YAF22_2 | reverse complement strand
GGGATGGGCAGGGAGCGTCCTGGCTGGGGCAGAATGGAACCATGCCCCGATCCAACCGACCCCGCCGCGCTGCGTCGGCAAACGCCGCCCCCGGGAAAGGCGCGTCCGGGAAGGCCKCCGGGCGGACGGCAGGCGGCAAACACGCCGCAGGACCCGCGCCGGAACTGGACCTGGAGCGCGCCCGGACCGGAATCGCGAGGCGGGAAAGCGCTCCCGACGGCGAATGGATGGTCCGCTCGATCTCCGCCAGCCGGGCCGGGAAAACGTATGTCTGCCCGGGTTGCTTTGCCGCGGTCCCGCCGGGCACCGCGCACCTCGTGGTCTGGTCCGAGGACCACCTCTTTGGGCCGGCCGCGGGTCTCGCCGAGCGGCGGCACTGGCACTCGAACTGCTGGACCTCGCGCAGCTACCGCTACCGCTGAGCCGTCGCCCTTGCGGTGTCGCTAAGCTGGAGGGCATGACTTTTGACCCCGCGTCCTACGTGTTCAGCCAGCCCTCTGCGCCCACCGCGATCCGTGCCTCCACGGTGCTTCCCGCGCACCGCGAGAACGTGGAACTGCGCACCGAGGACGGGCACCGGCTGGTCGGCGAGTTGGCTGTCCCTGAGTCCGGCGAGATCAAGGCCACCCTGATCACGCTGCACCCATTGCCCACGCACGGCGGGTTCATGGACTCCCACGTCTTCCGCAAGGCCTCCTACCGGCTGCCCGCCCTCGCCGGCATCGCGGTGCTCCGGTTCAACACCCGGGGGACCTCTTCGCCGCGCGGGACCAGCCAGGGTTCGTTCGAGGAAGGCGTCGGCGAGCGGCTCGACGTCGAGGCGGCGGTCCGCTTCGCCGTCGAGCGCGCACTGCCGAACCGCTGGCTGGTCGGCTGGTCCTTCGGCACCGAGCTGGCCCTGATGTACGGTGCCACCGAGCCCGTGGCCTCCGCGATCGAAGGGGCCATCCTGCTCTCGCCCCCGCTGCACCGGGCCACCGATGTTCACCTCAAGGAGTGGGCCGCCGCCGGCAAGCCGCTGAAGGTGCTGGTCCCCGAACACGACGACTACCTTCAGCTGGCCGCCGCGGCAGAACGCTTCAGCCTGGTGCCGCACGCGGATCTTGTCGGCGTCGACGGCGCCAAGCACTTGTGGGTGGGGGAGAAGTACGCCGGGCGCGTGCTCAACGAGATCGTCGGCCGGGTGCTGCCGGGCGGAGCCGGCGCACCGGCCCTGGCGGAAACGTGGGCCGGCCCGGTCGCCAGCGCGCACCCCTGAGCAGGGCGGGCCCCCGGGGCGCCGCCCCACGCACGGGCGCCCTGGCTAGTGCTTGTCCTGGCGCGCGATGAAAATTTCCTTGACCAGCAGCATGATCGCCGCGGCGGTGGGGATGGCGATCAGGGCGCCGAGCACGCCGAGCAGGCTGCCGCCGGCGATCACGGAGATCACGGCGACCGCGCCGGGCACCGCGACGGCCTTCTGCATGATGCGCGGCGAGATGAAGTAGGCCTCGAACTGGAGGTAGGCGAAATAGCAGATCGCGTAGACGACGGCCGTCTGCCAGCCCGCGGTGAGGGCGATCAACGTAACCAGGACGCCGGCGATCATGCCGCCGACCAGGGGGATGAACGCCAGCAGGGCCACGACGAACGCCAGCAGTGCGGCGAACGGGACACCCAGAATCGACATCACTATGAAGGCGAAGGTGGCGTTGAGCAACGCGACGCAGACCTGGCCAATGACGTAGTTGCCTACCGAGCCGGTAATCTCCTCGGACAGTGCCTCGACCCGCGCCCGGCGCGAGCGCGGCGCCAGCCGGTAGCCCCACCGCTTCATCGCCGGCATCGCCGAGAGGAAGTACAGGCTCAGGACGAGGACGATCAGGGCGCCRAMCAGGCCGTTGGCCACGGTAGAGCCGAAGCCCACGACGCCGCCGAAGATGCCGCTCATAGCCTCCGGGTTATTGACGAATTTCGCCAGTTCCTGGCTGATCCGATCGCGCACGCCGAACTGGTTGTCGACCGTGTGGAAAAAGTCGGAGTCGATGAAATCCTGGATCCAGTGCGGGGCCTCCTGGACGATCTGGGTCACCTGCTGGACGATCGTGGGAATCAGCGTGGCAAAGAAACCAGCGACGGCCAGGGCCAGGACGGAAACGGAGATGAGAATCCCGGCCGGACGCGGCACCTTCTTGCCTTCGAGCCAGCGCACCACCGGATCCAGGCCGAGGGCAATGAACAGGGCGGTGACGATCCAGAGCAGCAGCTGGGTGGTGTTCGAGCCGATCCAGTAGACCAGCAGGGCGGCGCCGACGCCAACGGTGCCCATGAAGCCGACGTACAGCGGGTGCTGGGCGGACATCCGGGGCCCGGGGCTGCCGAAGCGTGCCGTGCCGTCGCCGTCGAGATCGGCGCCGGCGTCGTCGTCTTCCTGCTCGGGAGGCATCTCGAAGCGCAACCGCGGCTGGGCACCGGGCAGCGGCTGGCGCAGCCGGCGGGCCATCGAGATGAGGAAGCTGGCGGCGGCCGCCCGCGGGGTCGAGAGCTGCGGTGCCGGCTCCTGCGGGCCGCCTGGCTGGCCGCCGGGCGCCTGGCTGGCTGCGTGTCCTGTGGGGGTCGAAGCCGCGGGTTCAGTCACTGCGTTTAGTGCCCTTTTTGTCTGGTAGTTCCCCGCAGGTCCGCGGTGGCGGCCAGGGTGTGACGATCACCGCAAACACTATCAGCAGCCTTGCCAACTGGCGGATCGGCGGCCTCCGGAAACACGCCAGYGGGTGCCGGGCCGCGTCCGATCGCGCCCTCGATCTGACTGGCAGGTAACAAAACGGTTACTCTTAAAACTACGTGTCCGCTGATGATGGGTATTATTTTGCGTTTCAAGACTGCAGTTGCACTAGTGCTGCTCGGCCTCCTGACATTGCTGGCCGGCATCGGCCAGCAGACGATTTGGGCTCCGCCCGAGACAGTGACGGCCAGCGTGCCAGCTGGCGGTACCGCCGCGCCGCTGACCGTGTTCGACGAAAAACTGCGCACCCTGCACGGCGGCACGGTGAAGATCAACGTCAAGGGCGAGGGCAGCTTCATGCTGGCGGCCGGCCGGCCGGACGACGTGGCGGCGTGGGTCGGCAAGACCGCCCACAACACCGTGTCGGGCCTCTCCGCGGACGGCAAGACGCTGCAGCTCCAGCACGCCGACGGCGAAGCCGCCGCTCCGTCCCCGGCAGGCTCGGACCTGTGGGTGACGACGGAGAACGCCAACGGTGAGCTGAACTACAACTGGACCCCGCCGGCGGACGGCGACTGGTCGCTGTTGCTGGCCGCGGACGGCACCAAGCCGGCCCCCTCGTCGATTTCGATGACGTTCCCCAACGACACGTCCACCCCCTGGGCCATTCCGTTCATGGTGCTCGGCGCACTGCTGATCCTGGCCGGTGCAGCCCTGCTGCTGCTCAAGCCCAAGACCGGCAAGACGCACGACGGCGACTCCGCCGACAGCACGGATGGCACCGGCGGCAGCCCGAAGGGCAGCCCGTTTGCCCGCCGCGCACGCGCCCAGGCCGCTGCACGGGCCAAAGCCCGCACCGGAAGCGCCACCGGCACGGACACGGACACGGACACCGGCGCCGGCGGCCCGCCGGACGGCGGAACCGGCAGCAACGCGCTCGACGCTGCCGGCGCCGGTGTCCGTGTCCGTGTCCGTGCCGGTGGCGCTTCC
>NZ_JBFRFD010000377.1:0-3700 GCF_052114645.1 Arthrobacter sp. 2YAF22_2 | reverse complement strand
GCGCGCAACGGGGCGGTGAGGTGGTGCACGGCCGGGTAGGCGTCGGGGGCGTCGGGGTGGTCCCGGACGAATTCGTTGACCAGTGCCCGGGCGGCCCGTCCGGTGAACGCCCTCGTCAGCGCGGTCCGGGTAAAGTGCGGGCTGGCCAGGGCGTCCTTGTGCAACTGCCGGGCCCCGCTCTCGTTGGCGCGGAGCAAGGCCGTGCCCAGCTGGGCGGCCTGCGCCCCGGCGCCGAGCACGCTGTCCAGGCCCGCGGCGTCCATGATCCCGCCGGCCGCAGCGAGGGGGAGGGCCACGGCGGAGCGCACCGCCGCGGCAAGCTCCGCCGTCGTGGCCGGTACCGGGGAACCCGCAGCGGCGGCGCCCGGCAAGAAGGCTGCGCTGTGGCCGCCGGCGCAGCCATGCTGCACCACCAGTGCGTCCACGCCCTGCTCGGCCGCCTGCTTGGCCTCGGTCGTGGTGGTGACAGTGGCAAGCACCGCAGACCCGGCCCGTTGCAGGGCACGGACGATGTCCGGGCCGGGCAGCCCGAAGGTGAAACTGACCAGTTCCACCGGATCCGCCAGCAGGGCATCGATCTTGCCCTGCCAGTCATCGTCATCATCGAGCCGCGGCGGTGTGAGCTCCACGCCGTACCGCAGGGCATCGGCCCGCAGTTCCTGCCGGTATTCCTCCAGCTCCGCCAGCACGGCCGGGGGAGGCGCCAGCTGGGCGCGGTCCGGGACGAACACGTTCATGCCGAACCGGGCTCCGGCGTCCCGGGTGGCGCGGATTTCCGCCTCCATCCCCGCAACCCCCTTGTAGCCCGCGGCCAGGAAGCCGAGGCCGCCTGCGGAGTGCACGGCTGTCACGAGGGCGGGCGTGGAGGTCCCTCCGGCCATTGGCGCCGCGATGATCCGGGTGCCGAAGATGTCCTGCGACATTGCTCGCTCCTGTCGGTCGTTCAGTAGTCTGGTCCGGTGACTCATTCTGACATCCCCACCCCGCCGGGCGCCCGCTCCTCCGCCGCTGCCGGCACCGTGATCGGGCTCGACATCGGGGGCACCAAGACCCGCGGCGTCCGGTTCGAAGACGGTGCGCCGGTGGCGGACGAATCAGTGGGTAGTGCCAATGTCCAGAACGTCACGCCGGAGGAAGCGGCCCGCAACCTGGCGGAGCTCTTCGCCCGGATCGGCGGGGGAAGCGTCGACCAGGTGTACGCGGGAGCCGGCGGCATCGACACCGACGACGACGCCGCGGCGCTCGCCGCGCTGATCGCCCCGCACGTGCCAGGGGCCAAAATCACCGTTGTCCACGACTCACGCCTCCTGTTGGCGGCCGGCGGTGCCAGCACCGGCGTGGCCGTGATCGCGGGCACGGGCTCCGCCGCATGGGGCAAGAACAGCCGGGGCCAGGAAGCCCGCGCCGGGGGCTGGGGCTACCTGCTCGGCGACGAAGGCAGCGGCTACTGGCTGGGCCGGGAGGCCGTGCGGCACAGCCTGCGCCGGATGAACCAGGGCCTCCAACCCGACGACCTGACCTGGGCACTGTTGGACTCCTGCGGCGTGGACCACCCCAACAAGCTGATCGCCTTGTTCCATTCACCCGACACCGGACGACGCTTCTGGGCCCAACGCGCCCGGCTCGTCGTAGAGGCTGCCGACGCGGGCCACATTCCGAGCCGGGCGCTGATCGACCAGGCCGGCCGCGACCTCGCGGGCCTCGCGGAACAGACGGTCAGGCAGCTAGGCATCGAGGGGCCGGTCATCCTGGGCAGCGGGCTCGGCATGAACGTGCCGCGGCTGCAGGCAGCATTCCGCGGGGCACTGGCCGCCGCCGGGATCACCGATGTCCGGGTGCTGCAGCAGGAGCCGGTGTTTGGGGTGCTGCAGCTCGTGGCCGAGCAGGACTGAGCCGCCAGGGCCAGGGCCGGGGCCGGATCTGCGGCCGGAGCCAGGGCCGGCGCCGCGAGGCTACGCTGGATCAATGACTTTGCCATTCGACACCCGCCCGGCCGCCTACGGCATCATCATCCGGGACGACTCCCTCCTGCTGGCGTATTGGAAGCAGGGCGGCCGCGAGGGCTGGACACTGCCTGGCGGCGGCCTCGACCTTGCCGAGCATCCGGTGGATGGTTGCCGCCGCGAGATCTACGAGGAGACCGGCTACCGGGCCGCGATCGGCTCCCTGCTCGGGATCGACGTCGGGCACTGGCCGGCCGAGGCCCGGCTCGACGGCGGCCAGCGCGACTTTCAGTCCCTCCGGCTTGTCTACGAAGCGAGCATCACGGGCGGGGAACTGCGGCACGAGGTAGGCGGCAGCACCACCCACGCGGCCTGGATTCCGCTGGCCGAGGTGGCCGGCCTGAACCGCGTCTCGCTCGTGGACGCAGCCCTCCGGCTCTACCGCGAGCGGCCGCTCGACGGCAAGCTCTCCTGACCCGCCGGGCCCTCGCGGAAACAATTTCTGGCCACTCGCGCCGCGGGCGGTTACCCTAAAGAAACCGCGGCCGGTAAGGCCGCCAGGGAGCCGGGGAGGTGGAACCAATGAACGCAACGGAACTGTGCGCGCAGCGCACAACCCAAACCAAGTCATTATTCCTGCCCCGGCGTCACGCATCTCCTAGCCCTCATAGCTGACGGGTCGTTCTCGACCGCAGTAGGCAAACGCGCATCCGGGGCCCATCAAAGGGTTTCCATTGACTATTCTGCGCAAGCAACAAACAGGCCTGCAGGGGCCGTGCCGTTTCGGGTTCACCGAGGCCGTTACGGAACTTTTCACCGCCAATCCCGTCCCCGGCGGCACCGGCGCCGGGCGGGTAGTCCGGGTGGACCGCAACCGCGTGCTGGTCGCGGACCAGGACGGCCAAGCCCGGCTGCCCTATCCCCGGTCGGGACTTATCCCGGCCACCGGCGATTGGGTGTGGCTCGGCAGCAACGCGGCGGGCGAGCCGATCATCGCGGGCGTGCTGCCGCGCCGGTCCGAGCTGAGCCGCAAGCGTGCCTTCGAAGGGTCGTCTGAGGCGCAGGTGCTGGGCGCCAACATGGATATCGTCGGCGTCGTCGTTCCGGTGGACCGCCCGCTTAAGCACAACCGGCTCGAACGGACGCTGGTCGCGGCCTGGGATTCCGGCGCCATTCCGCTGGTGGTGATCACCAAGGCCGACCTCGCGGAGGTGGCGGATGACGTCGTCGGGCAGGTCATGGTACAGGCAGCCGGCGTGGACGTGGTCACCACCTCCGCCGAGCARGGCGACGGYCTCGACGAGTTGCTGGCGCATCTGCCGCCGGGAGCGACCATCGTGCTGCTTGGCCCCTCGGGCGCCGGAAAGTCCACCCTGATCAACGCGCTCGTCGGGTTCGAGACCCAGGAAACGGGTGCGGTCCGGGCAGGCGACGGCAAGGGCCGGCACACCACGACCTCCCGTGCGCTGGTTCCGCTGTCCGGCGGCTCGGTGCTGATGGACACGCCCGGGGTGCGGGGCTTTGGCCTGTTCGACGCCGAGGACGGCATGGACGAGGTGTTCGGCGATCTGGAGCAGCTGTTCGATCAGTGTCGGTTTGCCGACTGCGCGCACGGCAGCGAACCCGCCTGTGCCGTCCAGGCCGCCCTCGCCTCGGGTGCCCTGGACGGGCGCCGCTGGGCCAGCTACCTCAAGATGCAGCGCGAACTGGCGGCCCTGGGCCGGCGCCACGATGCGGCTGCCCGGCGGGCCTACCAG
>NZ_JBFRFD010000376.1:0-3708 GCF_052114645.1 Arthrobacter sp. 2YAF22_2 | reverse complement strand
CTACCGGGATTACATCGCCACCGCGCCGGAGGAAATGGGAGTGTTCCTGGGCTTCCATCAGGGACCTCCTGTCCCTTTCCTGCCGGAGGAATATCACGGGAAGCCCGTGGTGGTGCTGGTGGGCGGCTGGGCGGGCCCCCACGACGAAGGGGAGCGTCAATGGCAGCCGTTCCTTGACGTTGCGCCCGTCGCCGGCTCCTTCCTGGGTCCCCTTCCCTACACGGTGCTAAATACACTCTTTGACCCCATGTATCCCAAGGGCCTGCAGGCCTACTGGAAGTCCGCGTTCCTGCCCCGCCTGACCGACGACGTCGTCCGTGTCGCAGAGAAGTTCGGCGAGGGCATTCCGAGCGTCCAGACGGCCAACCACTTCTATCCACTTAACGGGGCCGTCCAGCGGGTCGCGCGGGACGAGACCGCGTTCCCGTACCGCGACGCCGACTTCGCGGTGGACATTGCCTGCCATTGGGAGGATCCGGCTGACAATGAGGCCAACATGAAGTGGGTGCGCGACTACTACGCCGAGCTCCACCCCCTCGGATCCGGTGCGGGCTACGTGAACTTCCTCGACGCCGATGACCAGTCACACATCGAGGACACCTACGCGGGGAACTACGCCCGCCTCGCCAAAGTCAAGGCCAAGTACGATCCCGGCAACCTCTTCCACATCAACCAAAACATCAAGCCGGCAGGCTGACACTTCGACAAACCTGGCGAGTCTACGCGGTTGCTGCGCCGGGGCGTCACCGGTTTCTCAGGAGCTGAGCATGCGGGAACAGCAGGACATTGTTGTCATCGGCGGCGGTCAGGCCGGGCTCGCGATGAGTCGGGTGCTGCAGCAGCAAGGCCGCGAGTACGTCGTCCTGGAGCGCGGGCGGGTCGGTGAGCGCTGGCGGACCGAGCGATGGGACTCCCTTTGCTTTCAGTTCCCGAACTGGACCCTGCAGCTGCCTGGCTACACATATCAGGGGCAGGACCCGGAGGGGTTCGCCCCTTACCGCGGGATCCTTCGTCTCCTTGAGGAATATGCGGGGCACATGCCGGCTCCCGTGCGTGAGCACACCGAAGTCCGGGGTCTCGCAGCGCTCGGCGGGGATGAGGGCTTCGAGCTGTCCCTGGCTGACGGGTCCATCCGCGCGCGGAACGTCGTCATTGCGACGGGGCCCTTTCAGCTTCCGCGGATCCCCGCCTTGGCGCACGAGGTCCCACGATCGGTCCTGCAGCTCGACCCCACGCGCTACCGGCGTCCGGAGGCACTGCCGGAAGGTGCTGTGTTAGTTGTCGGCAGCGGGGCCTCCGGCACCCAGATCGCCGACGAGCTGCTCCGTGCCGGACGCCGCGTCTACCTCTCGGTCAGCAGGCACCGGCGCGTCCCGCGGCGCTTCCGGGGCAAGGACGCCTACTGGTGGTTCGAAGCACTGGGCCGTTTCGCGCAAACCATCGACACTTTTCCCGAGCGTCAGTACCCGCCGTCGACGGTCGTGACAGGGGTGAACGGTGGCTACGACGTCGACGTTCGCAAGCTTGCGGCAGTTGGGGCGAAGGTGATCGGCCGGGTCACCGGAGCGTCGGGCGGCGAGCTGGGGGTGCAAGCCAACGCGAATCAGATCCTCGATGAGGCCGATCAGGCGTACGCCAGCTTCGTGGCGGCAGCTCGGGACTTCATCAGAAGATGCGGTGAGGATGGGCTCACCGAGGCGGATCCGGGGGAACCAGAGCCTCTTCCCGGTGTACAGGAGGTCGAGTCGCTGAGTCTCCCGGAGGAAGGCATTACCACTATCATCTGGGCGACGGGGTACGCCTACGACTACGGCTGGGTCAAAATTCCGGTGTTCGACGTCCGCGGCCGGCCCGCCCAGCAGCGCGGCGTCACCGCCGTTCCGGGCCTTTACTTCCTTGGGTTGCACTGGATGCACACCTTCAAGTCCGGACTGCTCTCAGGAGTCGGCGACGACGCCGAATTCCTGGTCAATCGGATGTCTCGGGGTCTCCAAGAATAGACATTGCGGGGGGCCGTGACGCCAGCTTCTTGGGATGGTCGCCTTACGGGTGCGCCTGCGCCTTCAGGGCCGCGTCCTTGTGGTTGATGAGGGTGTCGCGCGAGTTCCTCGCCGAACGCACATTGGGGATCCGGCGTCGGCCAGGTGACGGAACCGGCGGGAAGAGAAGGCGCTGTACTTCGCCCAGTGCGCCTACTGCCAGACTAACGGTCAGGAAAGTTCGGGAAGGAAACAAAATATGACGTTCCAGCCATACCGTTCACCATCAACCGGGTGCAGAGTACGCGCCGTCCTCTTCGACACCTTCGGCACGGTGGTGGACTGGCGCACCGGCGTCGCCAGGCAGGCGGCCGCCTTCGCCGCGGCACAGGGGCAGGATCTCGACGCCGAGGCGTTCGCCGATGACTGGCGTGCCCTCTACCAGCCGGCAATGGAGGCCATCCCTCCGGATCCCGCGCGTTCGCCACTTTGGACAAACTCCACCGCGAAAACCTGGACCCGGTACTCCGCCGCCACGACTTCGATCCGGCCCGGCTAGACGCAGGAACCCTGGAGGAACTGAACAAATCCTGGCACCGGCTGCCCCCGTGGCCGGACAGCCTGGAAGGTCTGGCCGCCATCCGCCGCGGCTACATCGTGGGCCCTCTCTCCAATGGCAACACCTCGCTGCTGCTGGACATGGCCAGGAACGCCGGCCTTCCGTGGGACGTCATCATCGGCTCGGACATGACACGCACCTACAAGCCGCTGCCCACGGCCTACCTTCGGACAGCGGAGTTCCTGGACCTCAGGCCCGGTGCTGTGATGCTAGTGGCTGCCCACAACAAGGACCTGCATGCTGCCCGGGAGGCCGGGCTGGCGACGGCGTTCATCCCCCGCCCCACTGAATACGGACCGGGACAGACCGCGGATCTGACGCCGGAGAGCGATTGGGATCTCTCGGCGTCGAGCATCACTGAACTGGCCCACGAGCTCGAGGCCTGAACTGGCCACCGCGGGTAAGGCCCGGTAAGCCTGAATCAGCCAATGAGGTGCTATCTCAGGTAGGCGCGCGGCCCGGCGAGGCTACCCTGCGCCCCAAGCTCGGCGTCCCTGAAGGCCTTGTCCCAGTCGTCCATTTCAACGGCGACGTACCACCGGCGCTCGACCGACCACCGGCGCAGATAGGACGGTGCCGGTGCAGCGGTCGGCGCTGGGAGCGGTAGGGAGCGTGAGGTGGGTGGACGGTGGAGCTTGGCTGCCATGGCGGTGCGCTGGGCGACGCGGTGCCTGGCGCGTACCTGTTTAACGATCGCCACGGTAATGATGAGCGCGACGACGAACAGCCACGTTGCGGCGATCACATAAGCCATGACTGCAAGGAATAAGAGGAACCCGATAATTCGTGCCATGGCGACATTGTTCCAAGCAGGACCGGTTAGGGGAACACCCCGCCCGTTACGTACCTCACAGGTTCCCGACCAACCAAGTTCAACCTTCGCCGGCGCCTCGGGGCCGCCCACTACAGCCCAGCGTTACCGGTGACAAGCGCAGGGTTTCGACACCCTTATCAACCACAAGAACACCGCCGTAAAGGGGTTGGTGCATCCGTAGGGGCTGGAGCTTGGTGCGTTGCGCCGGATGACGACACGTTGACCACCACTCCCCCGGGCCGGACGGCGTCGAGCATGGTGTCCAGCACCGCGTTCACGCCGGCGCACTCGAAGGC